>CAZBIK010000031.1:0-2603 GCA_964491955.1 uncultured Ferruginibacter sp. | reverse complement strand
ATAATAAATACGTTTTATCAATAAAAACTAAATTTAAAACAAGTGCATTTAAAACGGTTTCTCCCCATATCAAAAATAACGCTCCTGGTTATTGCCCTGCTCCTTTCAGCAACAGCAACTGCACAAACCGTAACTAAAGAACAACTGGCAGTACAACAAACCGTTGTAAAACTCTTTGATGCATTATCCAACCGGGATTCAATCAGCCTGAAAGCCTTTTGCACAGCAGATATTACATTGTATGAATATGGCCAGGTATGGAACATGGATACACTTATACTGAAAGCAATTACACTTAACAAGTCTGCAGATTTTAAACGTACCAATAGTTTTGATTTCATTAATACGACTGCTGATAAAACTACAGCATGGGTTACGTATCGGCTTCAGTCAACAATAACCAGGGAGGGTAAACCAGTAACTGTACAATGGCTGGAAACGGTGGTTTTGGCTAAAACAAAAAAACAATGGAGGGTAAAACACCTGCATTCAACACTTATCAAACGTACTTAATGAATAAATGGCAATACATTACACAAAAACAACCAACATAAAAAGCATGAAAAAAACATTAGCCTCCCTGATCATTGTTTGTCTTTTAGCCACTCCTGCTTTTTCACAGATAAAATTCAGCGATGAAACAAAAAAATACATTGAATACAACGACCCGGTTACTGTTTTCAAAAATGGTTTGTTGATCGATGGCAAAGGCAATGCAGCCAAACCCAATCAATCAGTCATCATCAGCAATGGTAAAATTGACTGGGTAGGCGATGATGCAAAAGCTGTTACACCCCAGGGCGCCAACATCATTGACCTGAAAGGCAAAACCATTATGCCGGGTTTGGTCATGCTGCATGAGCACATGTACATTTCGGCACATTCCATAGAACCCCGTTATCTTAACCTGAAACAATTACCATTCAGCTTTCCAAGGCTTTACCTTGCTGCGGGTGCTACAACTATCAGAACCTGTGGCAGCATTGAACCCTACTCAGATCTGCGGATAAAAAAAGATATTGACCTGGGTATATTACCCGGCCCGGACATGGAACTTACTGCTCCGTATATTGAAGGAAGGTCAACCAGGTTTCCGCAAATGAACGAAAATAAAACACCGGCGGATGCAGCCGCCTTTGTAAACTATTGGGCTGACCAGGGCTTCACTTCTTTTAAGGCATACATGGGAGTAGATAAACCTACACTGAAAGCAGCCATTGATGCAGCACATAAAAGACAGTTGAAAATTACCGGCCATCTGGATATTGTTACTTACAAAGAAGCCGCTTCTTTGGGTATGGATAATTTAGAACATGGATTTATGGCCAGTACAGATTTTGCCGTTGGTAAAAAAGAAAATGAGCCGCCGGCGGGTGGTGCTGCTATCAGGTCATTGGGTAATCTTGATATTCAAAGCGACAGTGTAAAACAATTCATCCGGTTTTTAATTGATAAAAAAACAGGTATCACCTCTTCATTAGCGGTATTTGAGGGAGCTACTACTACTCAACCAAAGCCCGTTATGGAAGCGATCAATGCCATGTCGCCTGATACCAGGGATTTTTATTTGCAGCGGCTTGTATCAGCCAAATCAGCCACCGGTCCTACAGACTATGATAAAGCCTTTGCAAAAGCTGCCAAAATGGAAAAAATATTTTATGATATGGGTGGCTTACTTACAGTTGGCTCCGACCCAACAGGTAATGGTGGAACATTAGCAGGTTATGGTAACTGGCGGGCAATAGAATTATTGGTAGAAGCAGCCGGGTTCACCCCGCTGGAAGCTATAAAAATTGCAACCCTTAACGGCAGTATTGCTTTAGGATTTGATAAAACAACAGGAACCATTGAGCCGGGTAAATCAGCCGATCTCTTAATTATTGATGGAGACCCGTCAAAAAATATCAGTGATCTGCGAAAAGTTCTTTTTGTTTTTAAAAATGGTGTTGGTTATAACTCAAAGAAATTGTTTGACTCCGTGAAAGGGAAAGTTGGATTCAATTAATAAAAGAAATTGAATTATCACGGGCTTCAACTTATGGGTAAAGAATAAAGGTTAAATTAGTTTTAGTAAACACACTATAGATCAAATAAAAATAAAAGCATGAAAAGAATCATTTTCCTGGCCTTGGCAACGCTCCTGCTGTTTGCCTGTAAATCAAAAAAAGAAACCAATGGAACAGCTGAAAGATTAGATGAATACCTTTCCGGACAGTCAACCCATTTCCGCTTTAACGGCAATGTGCTGGTTGCCCAAAATGGAAAGATCGTTTTTCAAAGATCCTATGGCTATGCCGATTTTGATACCCGGCGGATGTTAAATGATTCATCTGTTTTTGAGCTCGCATCGGTAAGCAAACAATTTACTGCCACTGCCATCCTGATTTTAAAAGATCAAAACAAACTGAAACTCACCGATTCTCTGCGGCTGTATATCCGAGAGGTGACTTACCCCGGCATGAACATTTACCTTATGCTTACCCATACCTCAGGGCTGCCGGACCACGAACGGACCATGAATACAACATGGGACCACAGTAAGATCTATTTCCATAATGATATGCTCGCCTTTTGGCCATTTAAAACCGTGCCGGTTCAGTGTC
>CAZBIK010000030.1:11187-17519 GCA_964491955.1 uncultured Ferruginibacter sp. | reverse complement strand
AAAATCCTTGAACAGCAATTCCCTGGCCAGTGCTTTGTATGCATTTAATTTCCCCTGGCCATTGGCATCGAATTTGATGATAAACCTGAGACTATCAGTATTATTTGATTGAGCAGGTAGAGCCGGCGCTGTCAGTAAAAAAAGCAAAACAAATGATACTGTCCTGGGTATGCACATGCGGGTGAAAGTTAAGATTAAGAAAAACCAAGGATGTCTTTCATGCTGAAGATCCCTTTTTTATCACAGATGTATTCGGCTGCCAAAACGGCTCCCAGTGCAAATCCCCGGCGGCTGTGGGCGGTGTGTATGATCTCGATATCATCAATCGCTGAATGGTATTTAACGTGGTGTGTGCCCGGGGCCGGATCTTCCCGTTTACTGATGATCACCAGTTCCGCGGGATCCGGGGATACCGCATTTACCCATTTTTTTTTGCGGGGTATTTCCAGTATGACCTGTTCTGCCAATGTGATCGCTGTGCCGCTGGGCGCATCTTTTTTCTGGGTATGATGAATTTCTTCCAGGCTGATCTCATAGTCTTCCTGTCCTTTCATTAACTGCGCCAGTTTTTTATTCAATTCAAAAAAAATATTCACACCTACGCTGAAATTGCTTGCATATAAAAATGTGCCATTTCTTTTTTTACAATAATCGTCCACTTCATGCCTGCCCTCAAGCCAGCCTGTGCTGCCGCTCAGTACGGGGATCCCGGCATCAAGGCAGGCAAGTATATTTTCCCTGGCACTGTGCGGGCCGGTAAACTCTATGGCTACATCACAATGCTGTAAATTTTCTTTTGTAAAGTCAGCCTGGCTGTCGATGTCTATTTTTAATTGAACCGTATGGCCACGTTGTAAAGCGATCTCTTCAATGGTTTTGCCCATTTTTCCATAGCCGATCAATGCGATTTTCATTGCTTGAATTAAAAGGTAAAAAAATCATTTACTGAAAATGAAGATAATTATTTTGATTGGGTTTTTCCGATGTTGAGCACGAGACTTATCCCATTTGTATTGGCAAGCTGGCTGTACCCGGGTTTGATCTGCAGGCTCAGGTCATCACTTACGTCAAAGGTTTTGAGGTGTGCATCAACGGTGGCATCTACTACATTCAGGCCCCAGAAAAGAATAAAGATCAAAACCGTGTAATCCACATTCTGCCTCACCTGGTTCCTGAAGGTCCTGATCCTTTCGGGTTGATCAATAATGGTAAAATAGGGTTGGGGCACCAAATAATTATTGGAAGGGTCGTTGTCAATGGCATTGGCATAGGCATCCCTTGCTTCCCTGTATTGTTTGGTATTGCGGAAAAAAATATAAGTCGTTGTTCCCAGTGCGGCATACACAACCGGTATCTTCCAGTATTTTTTATTGGTAGCCTGTCCCCAGCCGGGCAATATGGCCGATCGCAAAGTTGCAATACGCGGACTGTATCTTGCAGGATCGGGCTTTGAAAAAATATTTGTTCTTTGCTTTTTTGAAGGGTCTGCCTGTTTAGCCGGTGCAGGGGATTGTGCAAAAACATTTGTGTATGCAAAAAGTAAACTGTTTACAAGTAAAAGTGTACAGGCTTTTAACATTAAGATACGTTGATATTAAATTTATGGAGCAGGGCATTCAATTCTTCTACAGAGTAATATTCAAACAAAATACTGCCGCTTCCCTTTTTACTGTGTTTCATCCGTACACGGGTATTAAAATTTGAAGCTAAATTATCTTCAATCTTTTTAAAATTTGAAGGCAGTGATGCTTTTACAGGAACTTTAACAGCGGTCGTATAGATCTTCCGCACCAGTTCTTCTGTTTGCCTCACCGACAGGCCATGCTTTTTTATTTCATTGAAAATATACAATTGCTTGTCTACCACATCCACGTTGATCAAAGCCCGGGCATGCCCCATGCTGATCACACCTGTGCGAACGGCTACCTGTATATCCGGGGGCAGTTTCAGCAGCCTGATATAATTGGCTACCGTACTTCTTTCCTTACCCATTCTTTCGGCTACCTGTTCCTGCGTGTATTCCAGTTCATCCATCAGGCGTTTGTAACTTAAAGCGATCTCGATGGCATTCAGGTCTTTTCGCTGTAAGTTTTCTAAAAGCGATAATTCAAGCAACTGAGTGTCGTTTGCCTGCCTGGTGTACACGGGTACATCCTTGATACCGGCAATTTTTGCTGCCCTGAAACGCCGTTCACCGGCTATCAGCCTGTATTTGCCATTTGGTAATTTGGTTACTGTTAGTGGCTGAATGATGTCGTGGAGCCTGATGGAAGCTGCCAGTTCCTGTAAGGCTGTTTCGTCAAAATCATGCCGGGGTTGTTTCGGATTCACTTCGATCAGTTCCAAAGGGATCCGTAATGAAACAGCAGCCTGTTCCACCACTTCGGGTTTTAAATTGCCTGCCGTGGTTTTCAGGTCCGCATCTATGTTCTGTAATAAACTCCGGATCCCTTTTCCTAAAGCGTCTTTTCTGTTTGGCTGAGTCATAATTAATGTGCAAATAAGCAAATATGCAAATGTGCAAAATTGTGAATTAATGTAATTATTTAAAAAATGGGTTTATCACCTTTATAAATTTGCATATTTGCAAATTGGCACATTTGCCCATTACTGTATTATCCTGTCTGCTTCTTTTATCCTGGTCATGTTGTTTTTCTGCAAAATTTCCTTGGCCAGGTTAAGGTAATTGATGGCTCCCTTACTGTCGGAATCATACAGGATCACCGGTTTACCAAAACTGGGGGCTTCGCTCAGCCTGGTGTTGCGGTGAATGATGCTGTTAAAAACAATATCCTCGAAATGACGGCGTACCTCACTGACCACCTGGTTGCATAAACGCAGGCGGCCGTCGTACATGGTCATTAAAATTCCCTCGATCTTTAATTCGGTATTAAGCCTGTTTTGCACAATTTTGATCGTGTTCAATAATTTACCCAGTCCTTCCAGTGCAAAAAATTCGGTTTGTACCGGAACCACCACGCTGTCTGCCGCTGTTAAGGCATTCACGGTGATCAGGCCCAGTGAAGGCGAGCAGTCAATAACGATAAAATCATATTCATCCCGGATGGGATCCAGTATCTTTTTTAAAACCATTTCGCGGTTGGGATAATTGATCATTTCAATTTCGGCTCCCACCAGGTCAATATGCGATGGCAGCAGGTCCAGGAAAGGGATCTCGGATTTTAAAATAATATCCTTTGCCTGGGTACCATTTACCATGCAGTCGTACAGGCTCTGTGTAATGTTGTGCAGGTCGAAACCTGTACCTGTGGTACTGTTGGCCTGCGGATCTGCATCAACCAGCAATGTTTTAAATTCCAGTACGGCCAGGCTAGCAGCCAGGTTGATCGCCGTGGTTGTTTTGCCTACACCGCCTTTTTGATTTGCTACTCCTATTATTTTCGCCATAGTATCGTTGTTCGTTGATCGTTGTTCCTTTTTCGTTGATCGTTGGTCGTTGTTCGTATTCAGGAGCAAGGTGCCCGATCAACGACATTTATCATTTCACCAATGTCCGGAAGTTTTAATTCCAGTCCATGTTGTTTAAACAGGTCAATTGTTTCCTGGTGATCAATTTTAATAAAGCCAAAGGTATCGTAATGTACTCCAATTACCCGTTTAGTTTGAACCATTTTTGCCACCTGTACCGCATCTTCCCGGCCCATTGTAAAATTGTCGCCAACTGGCAGGATGGCAAGGTCAATACGGGCAAACTGCGGAATTAGCTGCATATCCAATGTCAATGCGGTATCCCCGGCATAATAAAAGTTCATATCATCATTAATAATGATAAACCCCATGGGGCTGCCGCCATTGCTGCCGTCGGGTAAGGAGGATGAATGAACGGCATTCACGCACTTCACCGTTCCAAAATCAAATTTCCATTTGCCGCCGTTATTCATCGGATGGTATTTTTTGACGCCTTTTCCTGCAAACCACATGGCAATTTCATAGTTGGCAATAATGGTTGCCCCGGTTCTTTTTGCTATTGTTTCTGCATCAGCCAGGTGGTCAAAATGGCCATGGCTGAGTAGGATATAATCAGCTTCAATGTTATTTATATCTATTGCAGCTGCGAGTTCATTCCCGGTAATAAACGGGTCGAACAACAATTTTTTTTCATTTACCACAACATGGAAACAGGAATGTCCGAAAAAAGTGAACTCCATTTTAAAATATTTATTAATACCAATCGTCAGTTCAAATGCTGTCATTTTAGTCAACCGCCAAATAATGGAAGGTTTTGACTGCGAACCGCAAACTGTTTCTGCTGTCAGGTTGGCAAATTTAACCATTCGGCATAAAATTGGACAACAAAGAAGCAGCTTAATTGTAATATTGAGATAATTAAGTGTTTATATAATTAAGTAATAAATGGTCACCATCATTTCGGGTACAAACAGGAAGAACAGCAATACCGGTAAAATAGCCAGGGAATACCAGCTGATATTAGCAGAAAAAGGGATTGATTCCCGAATTTTTTCCCTGGAAAATGTTAATGTGCAGCAATACAACGGGGATTTTGAGCAATTTGAAAACGAAGTGTTGATACCCACCACCCATTTTATCATCATTTCACCGGAATATAACGGAAGTTTCCCCGGGGTTTTAAAAATGCTGTTTGACAACAGCCGTTCCCGTGAAATATGGCATCATAAAAAAGCATTACTGACCGGTGTTGCCACGGGCAGGGCCGGAAACCTCCGTGGCATGGATCACCTGGCCGATGTACTGAACTATTTGAAAATTACTGTGCATCCCAATAAACTGCCGATCTCGGTTGTGAACAGTGTAATGGACGTCAATGGAAGGATAATGGATAAAAATACGTTAATAGCTATACACCAACAACTGGATGAATTCATATTTTGGGGAACTTTACAAACCCAAACCTTAAACCTTTAAACGCTTAAACCTTTTCCATGCGTACACCATTAGGGACCTTTATTACGATCGTTGTTCTACTGTTGATGGATACCTATATTTTCCAGGCAGTAAAAACAGTTAGCCAGCATGCATCGCCCAGGTTAAAAATGGTGATCTATTCCCTGTATTGGACATTAACAGCTGTTGCCATTATTTGTTTCCTCCTGTTTATTTATACCGAGCAGAATTTCATGGGTAAAAAATTCCGGACCTACCTGTTTGCCACTTTTATAGGTTTGTTCCTGGCAAAACTGGTTGCCATTATTTTCTTCCTGGTGGATGATATCAGGCGGGTGATTCAATGGGTAACCGGTAAATTGTTCTTCAACAATACCGAAGTGGAAGGCATGGCGGGTGACGGCATCAGCCGTTCTGCTTTTTTAAGCTGGCTGGGCCTCGCAGCCGGCAGCACATTATTTGGCAGCCTGTTGTATGGTTTCGGCAATAAATATAATTACAATGTAAAACGCCTTCAACTGGCCTATGATAATTTGCCGGATCCATTCCGGGGGATGAAAATTGTTCATATCAGTGATATACACAGCGGTAGTTTTACCAATAAAAAAGCAGTAGAGCTGGGTGTGGAAAAGATCCTGCAGGAAAAACCGGATCTCATTTTATTTACCGGCGACCTGGTAAATGACCGCACATCGGAAATGGAAAATTATATGGATGTGTTTAGCAGGTTAAAAGCACCCATGGGCGTTTACAGTACATTGGGCAATCATGATTATGGGGATTATGTAAGATGGCCTTTTAACGGAATTACAAAAGAACAGAACCTGGAAAACCTGAAAAAAGTGCATAGTGATATGGGCTGGCGTTTGCTTATGAACGAACACGTGGTTTTAGAAAAAGACGGGGCCGGGATCGCTTTGCTGGGCATTGAGAACTGGAGCAACAAGGCCCGTTTTCCCAAACACGGCAGGATGGACCTGGCGCATCCCGGGAAGGACAAGCACCCGTTTAAAATTTTGTTGAGCCATGATCCCAGCCATTGGGATGCACAGGTAAGAACTGAATACCCGGATGTTGACCTCACACTGAGCGGCCATACACACGGCATGCAGTTCGGTGTGGAGATACCCGGGTTTAAATGGAGCCCGGTACAATATATGTATAAGCAATGGTCGGGCCTGTATGAAGACGGAAAACAAAAACTCTATGTGAACCCCGGGTTTGGTTTTATCGGGTACCCGGGAAGGGTAGGGATACTGGCGGAGATCACGGTGATAGAATTGGTGTAAAGCAAAATTCTCAATATTCAATGTCCAATATTCAATTCTCAATTGATGGGCATTTCGTTACATAACGACTGCTGTTGAATATTGAGCATTGGAAATTGCGTATTAATATTTTCCTGCATTAACGCTTTACATTCATTTATCAATAAGTTATTGTCCTGT
>CAZBIK010000030.1:0-11087 GCA_964491955.1 uncultured Ferruginibacter sp. | reverse complement strand
AATATTTTCCTGCATTAACGCTTTACATTCATTTATCAATAAGTTATTGTCCTGTAATCATATTTCCTAACGATCGTTTCATCTCCTGCAAAATTCTCCGGGCTAACTTTGCCTATCTGTGCCTGCACACATTTCCATTCTCCGTTTTCTTTAATATAGGTGTCGGTGTACATCCAGTAGCTGATCATTTCTTTTCCTTCTTTTATCACAATGCATTTGTTTTGCGAACGCACCAGGGCCATGTTGCTGAATATTTGTATGTTTTCATCCCGGAAATCCCAGTACTTGATATCGCCGAAACCATTTGCCCAGTTCTCCAGGTATTTCTTTCGGTCCGTGTATTTCCCATCGCTGGAGAGGTGAACAAAATCTTTATGAATAATCAGGCTGTGGGCAGCAGTGTCATTGGTCACAAAATTGTGTATGAATTTTGCGTTTAGTTTTTTTAATGCTGTCATATCTGGTTCCTGCGCAGCAGCCTGTAATAATCCAAGTGTCATAATTCCTGCATTTAGTATCTTTTTCATTTTAAATCTTTAAATCTTTAAACCTTTAAACCCTTAAACCCTTAAACATTACATTGTTGTTAATAATTGCTCGAAAAAAGCCCCGATATTGTTTTTCCTGTCCACAAATTGAATTTCCAGTATCCAATGCCTTTTATTTCCATGTTTGTCTGGCAGGAATATGCTGCTGTGATTATCAGGATGGATATCCAATCCAAGGTCGGCAGGATCTTCGGGTTGTTCATGCGGAAACCGGCCTACAATATGGCCGGCTATTTCTCCACCAAATTCCCAGCCATAAGATTTCGCAAGTTCGGTAACGTAGTGAAAACAGGCTTCACCGGTAAGGTCGCTCTGCGATAACCACCATGCGCTTGCTTTATGCCAGGCATCCTCTACATCCTTTTTTATTTTCAGTTTTAATGGATCATTGCCCAAAACATAAGTTCTTCCCAGGTCGGCTTCCCATCCATTGAAAATGGGGCCAAAATCCAGGAACACTATATCATCATCTTCAATGATCAGGTCTGGAGGGTCTTCTTTGTAAGGCTGAAGGGTATTAATGCCGGTGCGAACAATTTTTTTATGCCAGAAGTTTTCAATACCAAGTTCCCGGGCCAGCAAATCTATTTCAGCAGACAATTCACTCTCCAATTTACCCGGAACGATTAATTTTCTTTGCTCAGCGGTAATAAATAATTCTTTTGCCTTTTGTTCGGCAATTACCAGGTTTTGTTTCACTTCGTCCATAATGGAGTTTTAATGAAAGACAAAACTAAAGACCATGGAACTGTTTCACTTGTGAAATCCTGCTGTTTTTTTATGATCGGCCCTGAAGGCAGTAGGGGAGGTCCTGTAGTGTTTTTTGAATGCAGCAGAAAAATAGTCAATGCTGTTGAATCCCGATTGAAATGCAATATCGGCAACAGGTAATCCGGTACCCAGCAGCATTTCTGCCTGTTTCAGCCGCATCAGTTGAAGGTATTGATATACGGGATAACCGGTGAATGTTTTATATATTCTGCTGAAATGAAACGGGCTAACACAACAATGATTTGCCAATTCCTGTAATGATATATTTTTTGCCAGGTTTTCGATCAGGTATTGTTTGGCTTTTTCTATAGTTACCAGGTGATGCTTTTTTAACCTCACAGGGAGTTCCCGGGGTAATTCATAATTGGTAAAACAGGTAAGTACTTCAGCAAGGATTTCCATTACAAAATTATCCATCTCCAGCTTATCCGGTATCTGCTGCTTTGCGGCCTGTAACAATGCATAATGCAGCTGTTCTATTTGAGGATTTATTTTAAGGAGGAGAGATTGTATGTCTTTATTGGAAAAGAACCAATGTGCATTAAGCTGAAGCTGTTCTTCAATGTCTTCATAAAAGTTCTTTTTAAAAATAATGATGGTACATTCATCTGGTATCTCTCCGGGGTGTTTTACTGTATAATCATAACCCGGTTTGCTGATGAGTACGGATCCTGTATATGTGTCAAGTGTTGAACGGAAAGCATTGTAATAAAAATTACCAGACCTGGTAATGCATACCGAAAGGTGCTCATTATATTCTGTCTTCGACTTTGTACATTCATTACACAAACATTTGAAATCACATATTTCGTAATAATCTGAAGAGAATAATATGTGGACCTCTGCTTCCATTGCAATGGATTGGTAAATATTTATGCTAAGATAAATAATGTTCAATATTCAATGCTCAATAATCAATTATCAAGGAAAAAGCATTCCGTTGGAATAATGGCGTCCATTGAAAATTATACATTGGTCATTGAACATTTTCTCATAAAAAAAGCCCCCGAACAACGGGGGCTTTCATATTCTTATTTAAAGCTTCTTCTCTCTTTCGGTGCATAAATCCTTTTTCTTCCTTCGGCCCGGTCGCTTCTGCCGCCTTCATCATTGGGCCTTTTAAATCCACCATCGGCTTCGTTCATCCGAACCGTGCGGTTGTTGTAACGTTTGCCGTCAATGGCATTGATCATTTTACCGGCTTCGGCCTTATCGATCTCGATCCAGCTGTTCATATCCCGCATATCAATTTTACCCAGCACCTCTTTTTTAAGGTCGCTTTCATCTAAAATGAACTGTAAAAAACTGGCCTTGTAAAAACCATCCTTGGTGCCCAGGTTGATGAACAACCGGGTGTACCCGCTGTCGCGCCTGTTGTATTCGGTGCGTTCCCTCCTGCTGCCGTTCATATCCCCGCTCCGTTCAGCCGGTCTTCTTTCGCCCCGGATATCAGCCCTGTTCAAGTCATCTGCGTGTTCGTAATATTTCAGGAAATGACTGAATTCAAGTGCGGCTACCCGTTGCAGTACTTCTTCCTTGCTGATGTCCTTGAATTTTTCCATCAGGTCGGGCATGTAGGTTTCGTAATCGCCATGGCTCACATCGGCCTGCATTAATTTATCCATGAAATGGAAGAATTGTTTGCGGCACACTTCTTTTCCTGAAGGCACATCCACTTTATGGAACTGTGCATTGATCATCCTCTCCAGGGATTTGATCTTATAGGTTTCCCTGCTGTGGCAGATGCTCAGGCAGATACCGGTTTTACCGGCACGGCCTGTACGTCCGCTGCGGTGGGTGTACACTTCCATATCATCGGGTAATTCAAAATTGATCACATGGGTGATACCGTCCACATCAATTCCCCTTGCGGCAACATCCGTTGCGATGAGTAATTGTAAATTCTTGCTGCGGAAGCGGCCCATTACCTTATCCCTTTGCTGCTGGGTAAGATCACCATGCAGGGCCTCAATATCATAGCCGGCTTTGCTCAGGCGTTCAGAAACTTCCTGTGCATCGGCTTTGGTACGGGTGAAAATAATTCCGTACATATCGGGGTTAAAATCTATAAATCTTTTTAAAGATTCATAACGGTGCTGCGCAGGTACAACTGTAAACTGGTGGTCAATATTTACATTGCCGCTGTTCTTTTTACCTACGGTAACCTCTTTGGGGTTATCCATATAGTTTTTGGAGATGGCCCTTACTTCGGGTGGCATGGTGGCGCTGAACAACCAGGTGCTTTCGCGGTTGATGGTATTCTTCAGTACAAAATCAATATCATCCCTGAAACCCATGTTCAGCATTTCATCGGCCTCGTCAAGCACCACGTATTTTACTTTTTGGAGATCGATGGCCTTTCTTTCGATGAGGTCGATCAGCCGGCCAGGTGTGGCTACAACAATGTGTACGCCTTTTTTAAGGTTGCGGATCTGCATCATGATGGAAGCGCCACCATAAACAGCTTCGGTATGAATATTTTTACTGTGTTTTTTATAGGTTTCCAGGTCGTTGGTGATCTGTAAACACAGTTCACGTGTAGGGCAAACGATCAAAGCCTGCGGATGACGCTGTGTTGAATCAATTAACTGTAATAAAGGAAACCCAAAAGCGGCTGTTTTACCGGTGCCAGTCTGGGCAAGACCGATAAAATCTGTGGTGCCTGATAATAAAACCGGTATTGCCTTTTCCTGTATGGCAGTTGGGGTTTCAAATCCCAGGTCGGTTATGGCTTTTACCAATTGTTCGTTTAAGCCTAAGGCTTCAAATGCATTCATGTAATTTGTTTTGCGATAGCCACATGTTGTTCCGGTTCCCGCGTCGGGTGGTGCCGTTGTCATGCTTTTGGCCGTTGGAAAAGTGCAGGGAGATCAAATCATCCCGGAAGAAATTCTATTTGCAACAGCAACTGAGCATGTCATGTAATTCTCAGTTTTTAACCCCGGAATTTTCCGGGAGGGCGCAAAGGTAAGCTTTTTAATTTCAAATCAGGCATATCAGGCCATTTATTAATCTTTGGCCTCAGATCACCGGTTAATTTAAACAGCCATTAAACTAATTTTGATTTTTATAATCCAAGCTAAGCCCAAATCAACCTTATGTATAAATTTTTAATGTGGCTGGTCTTTTCAATGCTTACCCCGTTAGTATACGGGCAAACAGACCCGCTGACCCGGGAAGAACAGCGGATGCTGGATTCGATGTTCAACAGTGATGAGTTTGTTAAACTCTTCATGAACCGGTCCAGGAGTTATGTTGATGTGAATACCGGGATGGGTAACCGCATTTTCAGTTTGAGGAACAATGCCCTGAATGCCGGCCAGGCATTGACCAATAAGATATTTTATACACCTTCGGCCGGGTATTTTCATAAGAACGGTTTTGCCGTTTCGGTAAGTGGCTTTGCAGCCCCTGATAACGGGTCGCTGAAAATGTACCAGTATGCCATCAGCCCTTCTTATACATACAGCAGTAAAAATATTGTTGCCGGCATTTCGTATACCCGTTTTATTGAGGGTTCGCAGGCAGGCTTTGAGACGAGCCCGTTTACCAATGATTTTTATACCAGTTTCCAGTATAAAAAAACATGGCTCGAACCCGGTATCGCATTTGGATTTTCGTTCGGCAAACAGGTGGAATATTATGATTCCAGTTTCTGGTATACACCGCCGCTGCCGGCAGACCCGAGGATCGTGCACATCAGGGATACCATAACCACGCGGCTTACAGGCCTGTCCTTAACTTTATCTGCCGGTCATACCTGGTCATTTTGGGAACTCATCAATGATAAAGACGGAATACAGGTACAACCGGTACTGATGCTGAATGCCGGGTCGCAGCGCTGGAATACGGAACATTCCAGCCGGTTGTTCAATCATTTTCCCAGGCTGGCAAATTTTCTTAAAAGAAGATTCGGAGATGGCAGCGGTTCAAAAAAATTCAAACTGCAGTCGGCTGCATTGTCAGCAAAGCTTACCTATTTTTATGGAAAGTTTTACCTGCAGCCCCAGTTGTATCTCGATTATTATTTACCCGCCACTACCGAAAAAAGACTGACCCCTTTATATTCAATAACAGCAGGGGTTACCTTGTATTGATTTGGGGTAGTTTTAACAGGAGGTACATACTTTATTCTCTTAACAAAAGTTTGTAGGTATAACAGATGCATTGGCATATAACTTGGGGCATAGGTATGAACAAAAAAATTTTTATTTATGAAAACAAAACTCTTAATCCTGGCCATCATCAGCATCTTCAGCACCGCAACATTTGCACAAAAACTGCAGGTTGGTATCAAAGGCGGCGCCAACATCAACAAAATTACCGGCAAATCATTCAGTGATGAATTTTCGTACGGGTATCACCTGGGCGGTATGCTGGCAATCGGGCTTGGTAAAAAATTTGCCATCCAGCCCGAAGTTTTATTTAACCAGATCAATGTAGATACATCAAGCAGTTTCAGTTCGGTGTATAAATTCAACCAGGTTGATAAAGTAAAACTGAAATATTTAAGCATTCCCATCCTCCTGAATTACAAGCCGGTCAAATTCCTGACATTACAGGCAGGCCCACAGTTCGGGATATTGATGAATAAAAGCAGCACCCTGCTTGAAAACGGACGGGATGCATTCAAGGCCGGTGACCTGAGTATGCTGGGCGGTGCACAGATCAACATCGGCCACCTTAAAATTTACGGGCGTTATGCGGTGGGTTTAAGCAACCTCAATGATATCGATAACCAGGAAAAATGGAAAAGCCAGGGCTTCCAGTTAGGCGTTGGTCTTACATTATAATTTATGTGTGTTCAGGTTCTTCAACTTTGCCAATCCGATTGCTATCGGATTGGCAAAGTTTTTTTCAGGGGCGTATGATGGTGAGTGAGCCATCCGCATTCAATTTTACAATGGCAGAGGGGAGTGCCGCAGCCTGGTCATCCTGCCGGTGTTGTACAATATAGTCTACACCATTCTTTATTTCAATATCTATATCCTCAAATATTGCCGGTGCCGGGTAGCCCGAAATATTGGCAGATGTGGAAACAACAGGTTTTCCAAACCGCCTGATCAGTTGCCTGCAGAATGGATCACCGGTTATGCGTATAGCAACGGTACCATCATCCTGTATCATATTCTTTGCCAGGTTTATGCCACCTTCATAAATGAATGAAGTGGGCTTATGAATGCCTTTGATATAATCAAAGATCCGGGGATTAGGGTCACTTACGTATTTGGGGATCTCATTTTCATCGGCCAGCAAAACGATCATGCTTTTACCATCTTCCCTTTTTTTTAATTTATAAATTTCCGCTACAGCCTCCGCATTGGTTGCATCACAACCAATGCCCCAAACCGTATCTGTCGGGTAGAGGATGAGCCCGCCTGAACGTAAAACCTGTAATGCTTCTTCTATGTCAGTATCAAAATTCATTTTTAATTTTTATTATTTTCTTTTCTGGTTAACGCATGGCTTACGGCTGCGGCAATAACCGCTTCATCCAGCCTCACCAGGCATTGTGGTATGCCGTATACTTTACAGGTATTGCTCACACAGGGTTCACAATCCAGTTGGCCAAGCCTTATAATGGTCCTGTTATTTTTATTATAGGGAGCCGTATTGTTTTCGTTGCCTGCACCAAAAAGGATGACTGTATTGGCTCCCAAGGCATTTGCCAGGTGTGCCGGGCCGCTGTCGGTTGTTAATACAGCGGTACAGCTGCTGAATACCCTGATCAGCTCTGCTAAATTGGTTTTGCCTGCAAGGTTTGTAATATTGGTTCTATCCGGCAGGCTGTTATAAACCTCATCCACAAAAGCGGTTTCCATTTTACTGCCCACCAAAATTATTTCATTTTTGATTGTATTGCGAACGGTACTGATGATACCGGCAGCTTTTTCTTTTGGCAGCCTGCGTGAACTGGCTTCGGAATTTATATTGATCACCAGCACATCCCTTTTTTCTGCAGCATCAGTTTGCAACTGAACCGGGGGAATGTTTATTTCCTTTTTGGTAAACTGTTTCAACAGATCGATATACTCTTCAACCCGGTGTATGTTTTTTTTCTTTGGATAGGCATTCGTTAATAACACGGACCGCAATTCTTTTTTAAAACCTACCCTTATATTGGCTGCAACGGCATAGCCCATGGCAGCCGATGAGAAAGAATCAGGCAGGCAAAAGAAAAGATCATATTTTTTTTGTGACCTGATCATCTTTCCAAACCTGGCGGCGCCCATCAGCCCTTTGTATTCATCTTTTGAAAATACATATCGTTGCCCGTGTACCGGAAAATGGTCCAGCAGCGGGTCAATGCCTTTTTTTGCAACCAGGTCAATGGTTGCACCCGGGTAATGATCTTGTACAGCCTGTACAAAAGCGGTACTCATAACCATATCTCCCAGCCAGTTTGGAAGGCGGATAAGAATATTCATGGGTGTAAAATACATTCAATTTTAAATATGGACAGTCAGAAGTACAAATTAATTAAGTTTGCAAAAAACAAGCGCATGGAATTAAAAGAACAGGTACTGGCTGCATGGGCCAACCGTGAATTATTAAAGGATGCAGTTTATGCAGATGCTGTGAGGGCTGTTATTGAAGAGGTAGACAAGGGACTTTTAAGAACGGCATCACCGGTAGATTCACCGGCTGATTCAGCGGACGGCTGGCAGGTTAATGAATGGGTAAAGCAGGCCATCCTGATGTACTTTGCGATTCAGCAAATGGAAACTTATGTGTTGCCGCCCTTTGAGTTTTATGATAAAATGAAATTGAAATCTGATTATGCATCACTGGGAGTAAGGGCGGTACCGCATGCCGTTGCCCGCTATGGTGCCTTTTTGGGAAGAAACGTAGTGCTGATGCCGAGTTATGTAAATATTGGTGCTTATGTTGATGAAGGCAGTATGGTAGATACCTGGGCCACGGTGGGCAGTTGTGCACAGATCGGGAAGGGTGTTCACCTGAGCGGTGGTGTGGGTATTGGCGCTGTGCTGGAACCATTGCAGGCCAGCCCGGTAATTATTGAAGACGGTTGTTTTATCGGCAGCCGGTGCATCGTGGTGGAGGGTGTAAGGGTACAGAAAGAAGCGGTATTGGGAGCCAACGTGGTATTGACTCAAAGTACAAAGATCATTGATGTGAGTGGCGCAGAACCCAAAGAAATGAAAGGTATTGTACCCGCAAGGAGCGTGGTGATCCCCGGCAGTTATACCAAAAAATTCCCCGCAGGAGAATATGGGGTGGGGTGTGCGCTCATCATCGGGCAGCGCAAACCGTCAACTGATCTGAAAACAAGTTTGAATGATGCGCTGAGAGATTTTAATGTTTCGGTGTAGGAAAAAGTTTAAAGTTTCAGGTTTAAGGTTTAAAGTTTGTGGACTTCTGTTATATTTGCAATCCGTAAATGGTTAAATGAACTTTAAACCTTAAACTTTTAACCTTAAACCTCTACCGCCCAGATGGCGAAATTGGTAGACGCACTGCCTTCAGGTGGCAGCGTTCGCAAGGACGTGTAGGTTCGAATCCTATTCTGGGCACAAGGCCTTCCTGTTCATTCAGGAGGGCTTTTTTATTTTCATGCCATTTGATTAGCTTTTTAATAGATTTGTAAAACGTATCTTTTAAAATATTAACCGTCAGTTAAATAACGACTATGAAAAAATATTATGTAGTATCCGCATTGATCATGGCATTTGGGTTTTCCACAAATGCCCAAACCTATAAAATTGATACGGCCCTGATCAATTTTGAAAATGCTCAAAGGCCCAGTTTGCAGGTAAAGTATGATGCGTCGCCAAAAACCGTTAAAAAAGCCTGGGATGATTTTTTTAAAAAGAACTATGATGTGAAAGTAAAAGGGATCGGGTTTTTAGCCAACAAAGAGATCATTACAGCCACCGATGTTACCATTGCAGCCATTTCAGACAAACGGATGAACATATACGCCAGTGTAACCGATGCACCGGGCGACCGGTCGGAATTGAATTTCTTTACCTCGTTCGGGTATGATTTTTATATCGGGCCAGATAATTACCCGGCTGAATTTACCGGCATGAAAAAGATCCTGAATGATTTCAGCATGGATTTTTTAATAGATTTTTACGGTTCCGAAGCTTCCCGGATAACCGGTGAAATGAAAGGATTGGAAAAAGACATCCGGAAAAATGAAAAGGACATTAAAAAGAACACAAAAAGCGCCCGTAAAAAATCAAAGGAAGTAGCCAGTGGCATGCAGTCAAAGAATATTGCCTTACAAATGGAAAATGACCAGAAGCGGATCAGGATCGCTGATTTGAGTAAGGAGATCGAAATCATAAAAATAAAACAGGCCGGCGTAACCAGGAATTGATATACACAGAAATATAATTACCTGTTATCCCGGTCTCTTAAAAAGAGAAATCAGGTACAACTGCATTGCCCGGTTGATAATAACAACGAACTTATTTTGGCTTGTAATCAAATACCAGTACCGCATTTTCCTCAAGGCTGGCACTTGCAAACAATTCATACCTTTTTTCACCGGCTGTTATCACAATGAGTGCCGTATTGGGCGGGATACTGCCCAGGTTTTCAGCAAATAAAATAATTTCATGCCGGGTCTGGTTCTCATCCAGCTCAAGATCGATATTGATGGCATTAACGGTAAGCAGTTTTTTGTTGACCAAAAGTTTACCATTGTAAAATATACTCACGGTATCGCCATCTATAATGGCATTGTCGTACACTTTCAGGTTGATGGTTTTTACATTTACGGGTATGCGGCTTTGTTCCTTGTTTTTCCGCTGGTCAAGCGTTTTTGAAATAACCACGCTGTCTTTTTTTATGACAACAGGCGGTAAGCTGTCCTTTTTTGGTGGCGGGTCAATCCTTACTATTGATGGTACACTGTCTTTTGGTTTTTCAACCGGAATATTTTTTACCACCGGCGGTAAACTGTCTTTTTGTTTTTTTGGTACCTTTTTGGCAATGGTATCAAATATTTTTTTATCCCTCGCAATACAGTCTTTCATCAGCTCATGTATTTCATAGGGTTTATCGGATACTTTTTTTATGTACACATACTGGGATGTGGCCGAAGCCTGCGGGACATCATCAAAAATATTGAATGGCGCAAACAGGGAAGATAAAATGGATGCCGCACTTGGTTTTTCTTCCAGGATCTCTTCTCCCCTGAAAACCTTATAATTCAGGTTCATTTTCATCAGCGTATGACTCCCCGAATTGTGAATGAAAAATTTACCGGTGATCACCAGTTTCATTTTCTTTTTATCAAAATATCCTTCAAAGAAAGCCTTGCAAAAACTACGTCGGTCTGCCTTTACATGATCGTAGGTATAGCCACATATCTTATCACCCGTCTGGATGATATTCAGCCGTAAAAACTGGTCACCACCCAGGTCGCCTTCCCAGGTGCCGGTAATATTCTGGGCGGATAAGTTAGATCCAAACATCACCAGGGCAAGGAAAATTATATGTCTTTTTACCGTATGCATTGCGGAATTAAATGTACAGCAAAAATTCAAAAAGAATTGTTATAAAATCTGCTGATGAGCGGGCTGCCGGAAGGTGTGTGTCAGTATTTTCTAATCTTTTAAGAGGTCAACCAGTTCTTTGATGATCCTGGTCAATTCTTTTTTGCGTGACCTGATCTCTTTCATGGATTCAAAGTACATCATCCGCCTGTCCTTATAATCTCCTTCCAGGAATTCATATCCTACGGAAACGATCGCAGGGTGATGAAAGCTCAGGTGAACATCCTACCGGCCTGTT
>CAZBIK010000029.1:0-17574 GCA_964491955.1 uncultured Ferruginibacter sp. | reverse complement strand
TAAGCTGCTGTCTGTATGATGATCAGACCGGCCGCTGCCAAGCTGGTCAAACAGGATCACCGGCCTGTCTTCGCCCAAAGCCGCAAATTGATAAAAGGACCTGCTGGTGCCACCCGGCCCGCCGTGCAGCATGAGGATCGGGGTTAGTTTTCCTTCTCCTAAAATGCGGTACCAGATTTTACCTCCTTTTACCTGAACGTATCCTTCACCGGCTTTTATTTGAGGGTTGGGTTTGCAACCGGCAAATAATGCAATGATTATAAAAGTGAGAATACGGATAAGCAGCTTATTGGTTTTAAGATCTCTCATGAATTTTAATTTGAGATTAAATCAGTTTTTGTGTAAACCCGTTTCCCGACTCCGCTCGTTTCCCGACTTCGCTCACTAGTATTCCAACTTCCTGAGTTTTGGAAACTTTAGCCAGGTAGCTGCCACAACGAGTACAGACATGGCGCCACCAAATATAATGGCCGGTAAAGTGCCAAACATACGTGAGGTAACCCCACTTTCGAACTGCCCCAGTTCGTTGCTGCTGTTGATGAAAATTAAATTGATGGAAGCAACCCGGCCCCTTAATTCATCGGGCGTATATAACTGCATGATGGTGCCGCGAACCACCACACTGACCGCATCAAACAGTCCTGCAACCAGCAAAGCCATAAAGCTTAGCCAGTAAACTTTTGATAAACCAAAAATGATGATGCAAAGCCCAAAGCCGGCAACTGCCAGCAACATTTTTAATCCCTGTTTTTGCCGCATGGGGTATTTAACGAGGATGCCGATGCTGATGAGGCTGCCCAGGTCCATAGCTGCATTTAAAAAACCATATCCAATGGGCCCGGTATGTAAAATGTTTGAGGCCACTTCGGGAATAAAGGCTACGGCGCCGCCAAAAAGAACGGCAAAGAGGTCGAGGGAAAGAACGCCCAGTAAATTTTTATTGTGGTAAAAAAATGAAAATCCCTTTTTAATGGAAGTGAACATGGGCTCATTTTGCAATTGGCTGACCGGTGGTTTAGGGTACAATTTTAAAGCAAAGATACCTGCAGTTAATATCAATGCCGCAGTTATAAAATAGGCATTTGAGATCCCGATGAATGCGATCAGCAAACCGCCAACGGCATGCCCGCCAATGGAGGATATCAGCCAGGTGGATGAATTGTAGGAAATGGCTTTTTGCAGCTGTTCACGGGATACGATGGCCGCGATCATACTGTTGGCAGCGGGCCCTGCAAATGACCGGATGATGCCTGTGCAAAAAACGACCGAAAATATTACAGTGAGCTGAGTGGTATTGCTGAACCCGAACCCCGGCAGGCTGATCAAAGCCAGGGTGATACCGCAAAGCATGTAAAAGGCATATGACCATACAAGGATATTTTTTTTATTGTGCTTATCAATGTAGTGCCCTGCATACAAAGCAGCTATTACCGCAGGAACAAATTCGGCAAGGCCGGCAAAGCCCACCATATAGGTATTGGCCAGGTGAAAAACCTGGTAAATAACAATGGTGGTTATCATGCGTAAACCCAGTACAAAAAATAACCTGGCAAAAATAAAATGACGGAATTCTTTGGGAAGTTTGTCGCTGCTCATTTTTATGGATTAGGGCAAAGTTATATAATGTTGCCCGTCTTCATATTCTTTGTCCAGCGCATCAATGATGATCTTCAGGTGCTCCTCGTTACCCAGGAAATCGGCATTGCCGGCATCCACGTAAAGGGTTTTGATATTGTGCTGCTTGATATACTGGGTATAGGTTTCCTGCAGGGTGAAAAGATAATCATTGGGGATAGACTGCTCGTACTCCCGGTTTCGTTTTTTAATATTTTCCTGTAATTTTTTTACAGATGTGTGCAGGTAGATCACAATGTCGGGCTGAACGATCTGCGGGTTGATGATCTCGAAAAGCTTCTGGTACAGCCTGAATTCTTCATTGGGTAAATTTACTTTGGCAAAAAGCAGGCATTTGGTGAACAGGTAGTCGGATATGGTGATGTTTTGAAACATATCCTTTGTCTGTAACAGGTCCTTCAGCTGTTTATAGCGTTCAGCCATAAAAAACAATTCCAACGGGAAGGCATACTGGCCGGGATTTTCGTAAAATTTGGGAAGAAAAGGGTTGTCTGCAAATTCCTCCAGGATCAGGCGTGCATTGAAATGTTTGCTCAGTAAATGTGCCAGCGTGGTTTTGCCGGCACCTATATTTCCTTCTATGGTAACAAAATTATATTTCATGCAGTCGTTCTAGCGAACTGCAAAATAAGCGGAAACAACTTTTTTCGCGTTAAAACTTTTTCACATTTAGTTTATCTGTACATTCAGCAAGGAGCCGGTGTACCGTTTTTTTAAGAACAGGGTGCTGCAGGTTTGGTGAAAGTTCGTTGAGCGGCACCAGCACAAACCGCCTGTTTTGAATTTGCGGATGCGGGACAGACAGGTGACTGTCCTCAATAATTTCCCTGTTGAAAAATAAAATATCGATATCAATGATGCGGGGTGCATTTTTTGCGGTCCTGATCCGGCCCATCATTTTTTCGATGTGTAAAATGGCCTCCATGGTCTGTAAACCCGTTAACCCGGTTTCAACCACAATTACCTGGTTCAAAAAATCAGGTTGGCTGGTATTGCCCCAGGCTGCTGTTGCATACAGGCCTGAAAGGCGGGTAACCCGGCCGATCTTTTTTTCGATGTATTTAACGGCTTTGGTTAACTGCATTTTGCTGTTGCCCAGATTGCTGCCGAGGAGCAGGTAGGTTTTATTCATTTAAATCTGTAAAGCCTTTCATCAAAAATAAATGGTTTCGACTTTTTTATTTTTATTTTCTTAAAACCGGGGTGACCGGGATTGACCAGGAAATTATGTTCCTCATCAATGATCGCTGATGGCACTTTCAAAACGAGGTCACTGTTGTTCCTGATGAATTCACTGCCCATAAAGGATGTATAATCTTCATCTTCAAACCAGCGGGGTTTGAGTTTATCAGCATGTATTTCATTAATGGCTGCATCATCAGGTATGAAGATCGTGAGCAGGTGATAAAAATTCCGGATATCATTCAGCCCGATGTGTACCAGCAGTTCCAAAGCGCTCAATGAAATATTTTCAGCGGTGTACAGCATGCCGGTTCCGGGCATATTCCACCTGGCACCTCTTAATTTTGCACCTGTACCGGAAATGTCGTCTTTATAGCGTGAATTGGTTATCCTGTAAACAATCATGCAAATAGTCCATGTTGAATTCTGTGCAATTGTGTTAATACCCTGTCAATTCCATTGGCTGAAGTTAACGATTCAAAAGAAAGGTTGCCGCCAAGCATATAAGGATTTCGTTTGAGCCAGTTATAGAAATTTTCAACTTTTCCAAAAGTGGCCTCTCCTTCTTTGATCACATTTTCAATTTGTAAGGCCCTTTCTGCAATGATGGGGGCAAAGCTGCCGTTGTTTTTTGAATAGCGCTGTAATGTACGTTCACTTAGATGTAAGATCGAAGACCATTCGGCCTGGGTAAAAGGAGTTTTATCAGCTATTTTTTTAAATTCGTTGTAGGTGAAATCCTTTACCCGGGGTAATGCTTTAACACTGCGGTAAACCGGCATTGGTTCATTTGCCACCGGGGCAGCTTTACCCGTTTTATAGTTTGCTGTAATTACCTTCTTTTTCATCTAGCTGACATTTGTCGTACAAATATAAGACAAATGTCGCTTAATGACAAATTTTTCTGAATCCTTTTTTACCAATAGCTTTACGCCTCAATCACAGTAAAGTATGCAACAGTACAGCCAGGTCAGGGCGATGCTGGCCATTACCAGGGCCAGTTTAAAAGCCATATTCAGAAGCCCGTCGGCTGTGGTTTTCAGTTTTGTCTTTCCCTTTGTCTTTATTTTGGTTTTTGGTTTTATCGGCAACAGCGGTACGGCACCGGTTTACCGGGTTGTGATCGATCCCGGTTGCGATACGGCCAATGCATTTTATGATTCCATCAGGCAGAGCAGCCGGATACGCATTGTATCTTTTGCCGATGAAAATGAACTGAAGCAGAATATTTCAAAAGGAAGAATAGCCGGGGTCTTAAAAATAACCCGGACAGGGCTGGCCAGTCCGGAATACCGGTATTCCATAAAAAGTTCAAATGCCAGCAATGATAAATGGCCACAACTGTTGCCGGTACTGGAATCCATAGCAAATAAAATAAGCAACATTAAGTATGCCGGCCGGCCGGCATATGCTGTAGCGGATTTTGATTACAACCGGGATATTGAAACGGTCAGAAAATTCAGGACCATTGATTTTATTTTGCCCGGCCAGCTGGGATTTTCTTTACTCAGTTCCGGTGTATTTGGAGTGGCATTTATGTTTTTTAACCTGAGGAATACCCTGGTGCTGAAACGGTTTTTTGCAACACCCATTAGTCGTGCCTATATTGTTCTGGGCGAAGCGATCAGCAGGGTTATTTTTCAAATGCTGACTGCCATCGTGATCATCCTGGTGGGCAGGTTCCTGTTTGGATTTACGCTGGTCAATGGATTTCAAACGCTGCTCGAAATGCTGCTGCTCAGTTTTATCGGGCTGCTGATATTTATGGGCTTTGGTTTTATTGTGAGCGGACTGGCAAAAAATGAAAGCACCATTCCGCCTTTTGCAAACCTGATCACACTGCCACAGTTCTTACTGGGCGGTACTTTTTTTTCAGTAGAAGTATTTCCCAAATGGCTGCAGCCCATTTCAAATGCCCTGCCACTTACCCATTTAAATACGGCCATGCGGAATGTGGCATTTGAGGGTCAGAGTTTATGGGATGTGAGATCAGAGATCGGCATTTTGTTGTTGTGGGGTATTGTAGTTTATATTGTAGCCATCAAGGTTTTTAAATGGGAATAAAAAATAAGTATGCGGTTATTTAAAGGTTTTTTTATTGTACTCTCGGGATTATTTATTTTCATCACGATCCTGTCATTATTCATACCGTCCAGGCTGATGGTTACCAGGGCCGTGGTTATCAATGCACCGTCAGATAAAGTCTTCAGCCAGGTCAGCAACCTGCAGCACTGGAAAAACTGGCAGCCGGTTTTTATGCAGGATTCATCCGGAATCAGGTTTGAAGTTGATGCAAAAGGCATCAGCAATTCCTGTGAGTGGGAATCGAGGGAAAAAAAAAATAAAATGCTGATCACCGGCAGGTCAAACAATGCGATCAAAGCAACTTTAATACGGGAAGGTGAAAACGATGTACAGAACACGATCAGTATATTGCCTTTGGCCGACAGCAGCAGGGTACAGGTTGAATGGAGTGTACTGATAAAATTAAAATGGTATCCATGGGAGAAATTCTATGGTATTTTTATAGAAAACATAACCGGGGAAGGATATGAAGCAGCACTGAACAGTTTAAAAACATACACGGAAAATCTTTAACCGGGGAAACTGATCTTCCCCATAGCAACTGCAGGAATGTCCATTGTTCCTTTCAAAAGATCCAACGCATTCCCGCTCACACATTCATTGGCCAGCAAAGCAAACAACACTGCTTCCTTGGCATCGGGATCTATTCCGTTTTCAATAGTGGTATGAAAACTGCAGGTATGTAACTGTTCCTGCAAATATTGCATGAGTAAAGGATTATGAATACCACCCCCGCTGGCGAAGATCTTTACACCGGGTTTATCCTGTATACAATCCATAACAGCGGCTGCAATCATATCTGCTGAAAATTTATTCAGCGTGGCCATGGTATCTTCAACGGATAATGCTTCCGTACTGCTTTTTAACTTTGCGGTATGCAGGTATTGCATGTTAAATAATTCAGGCCCGGTTGTCTTTGGAAGTTCCTGGTTAAAAAAATCATCTTCTTTAAGTGCTGCAAGTAAAGCTTCATTCACCCTTCCGGATCTTGCTATCGCAGCATCCACATCAAAAGATGCCCCCGGATATTTTTCCTGCATATAAGCATCCATGAGCGTATTGCCCGGACCAACATCTGTGCACAATATTTGTCCCAGTTCAGTATTGCCTGGCAAAAAAGTAAAATTTGCAATGCCGCCTATATTTAATAAAACCCTGTCTTCGCCTTTTTTACTGAATAAGATGTGATCACCGTAAACGGCCAGTGGAGCACCTTCACCACCTGCTGCAATATTTTTTTGCCTGAAATCACTGATCGTGATGATACCGGTGGCAACCGCCAGGTGATCGCCATCACCGATCTGTAAAGTGGCATTGCCAAAAAATGGTTGCCGGTGTAATCTCCTGGGAGCATGGTAAATGGTTTGCCCGTGACTGGCAATAAGGTCAACTTCCTCGTTTTTAATATTCCATTTCTGTAAACAGGAATTGATAAGGGCAGCATGTTGCAAAGCGATCCAGGGGTTCAACAAACATAATTTTTCAAGATCTACCTGTTTTTTGGAAAAGACAGCTCTTACTTCGTTTTTAAAATCTGCTGTATAGGGAATGGTTTCAAACTTCAATAAATCAATTTTAGTATCCGGGCCGTTGCCTGCAAACCTGCATAAGGCAATGTCCAGGCCATCCAGCGAAGTGCCGCTCATTAAACCAATGATCAGCCGTTGTGGTTTATTGGCTACCTGGTATAGTTTTTGAATGTTGTTGTTCATGCTATTGCTGAATAAAATGCAGGTTGCGTTTTATGCCTTCAAACTTAGCTCTTTTGAGCGGAGAATTTTTAAAAATACTTTTAAAAGATGCTTCTGTTAATGCTTCCCAGTCTTTAATTGAAAAATTCAGTATCTCAGCTGCAGGCGTAAAATTTATTTCACGGGCAGCTGTTGAAAAACGGTTCCAGGGGCATACATCCTGGCATACATCACAGCCAAACATCCAGTTATCAAATTTGCCTTTCATATTCCCCGGTATCAGGGCATCTTTTAATTCAATGGTGAAATAGGAAATGCATTTACTCCCGTCGATCACTTTGTCCGGCAGTATGGCATCCGTGGGGCATTCATCAATACAGCGGGTGCAGGTTCCGCAATAATCTTTTGCATAAGCATCGTCATAAACCAGTTCCAGGTCAACGATCAGCGTGGCGATGAAAAAAAATGATCCGCTTTGTTTGGTAATGAGGTTCCCGTTCTTGCCGATCCAGCCAATACCGGCTTTTTGGGCCCAGGCCCTTTCAAGAACAGGGGCACTGTCAACAAAACCGCGGCCATGCACTTCGCCGATCTGTTCATTTACCTGCTGCAAAAACAGCCTGAGCTTTGTCCTGATCACTTCATGGTAATCATTGCCATAGGCGTATTTTGAAATTTTCGGTGCATCGGCAGCCTGTGTTTTTTCGGGATAATAATTCAGCAATAAAGTGATCACAGACCTGGCACCGGCAACTAACCTGGTGGGGTCGGTCCGCAGGTCGAAGTTATTTTCCATGTATTGCATACTCCCGTGCATTCCCTTGTTGAGCCAGGTTTCCAGCCGTTTTGCATCATCATCCAGGAACAGCGCTTTGGCGATACCGCAATGATCAAACCCGGCATTTGCTGCAAGTGTCTTAAAGATCGCTGTATGTTTTTGAAGGGTACTCACAGGTCCGTTGAAGTGTCTTCTAAATGCAGTTTATGGAAAAACCGGTGTGCTATCGGTGCAATTAAAATACCGATCGTGCTTATAAAGGCAACACCACTAAACAAAGCGTACATTGAAGCAAATACTTTGGCATTTTTGGTTAAAATAATTGATGGGTCAATCATTGGTCCCATACCGCTTAATATCATGGAGGCATTTAACAGGCTGTCGTACCAGTCAAATTCAGGTATCGTCAGTTTATAGCCCATTACGCCGATCAATAAGCAAACCAGCATGGTAAAAATGCCAAATAAAGCATTCCTCCATATCCTTTTGTAAAAAACTGCTTTTGGGGCTAATTTTTTAACTTTTAAATCAGGCATCATTTTAGTTATTTTTCAGTGATAAAGATAATTGTTTTGTAATAGCCTGTAACAATAGCATATAACACATAATGAGACTGCTTAAGAGTCAGCATATAAATCAATAATATGCCATAATAGCACAGAAGTTGATAATGGATTGAGATTTGCGAGGTTAACATAAAAATTACAATAATGAGTACACAAAACCTGACTATAAAATCACAGGAAATATTACAACAGGCACAGCAACTGGCCTATGTTGCCGGCAATGCCAATATCGAAACAGAGCACCTGTTAAAAGCGCTGTTGAATGATAAGGATTCGCCTGTTGAATATTTATTGAAAAAGAATAACGTTAATGTAACCTATGTTGATGAAAAACTGGAGGGCTCTATACAAAAACTTCCAATAATATCAGGGGGCGAACCGGCACAATCCTTAAGCCGTGATGCGAACAACGTACTGTTGCGTTCCACTGCAACTTTAAAAACTTTCAATGATGAATTTGTAAGTGTAGAGCATTTGTTGCTTGCCTTGCTGCAGGGCAGTGACAATACGGCTAAATTATTAAAGGATGCCGGCCTTAATGAGAAGGGATTGATCGCAGCCATTAAGGACCTGAAAAAAGGTTCAACTGTATCTTCCCAAACTTCCGAAACACAATTCAATGCGCTGAATAAGTACGCCAAAAATTTAATAGAAATGGCCAGGGCCGGCAAGCTGGATCCCGTGATCGGCAGGGATGAAGAGATCAGGCGAACCCTTCATATCTTATCCAGGAGAAGTAAGAACAACCCCATACTGGTGGGTGAGCCGGGTGTTGGTAAGACAGCTATTGCAGAAGGTTTGGCCATGAGGATCGTGAACGGCGATGTGCCGGAAAATTTAAGATCAAAAATTATTTACGCCCTGGACATGGGCCAGCTGATAGCCGGTGCAAAGTATAAAGGTGAGTTTGAAGAACGCCTGAAATCAGTGGTGAAGGAAGTAAGTACCAGTGACGGGCAGATCATTTTATTCATTGATGAGATACATACCCTGGTTGGAGCCGGGGGCGGGGATGGCGCTATGGATGCAGCAAATATTTTAAAACCCGCATTGGCGAGGGGCGAACTGAGGGCCATTGGTGCAACCACATTAAGTGAGTACCAGAAATTCTTTGAAAAAGATAAAGCGCTTGAACGCCGTTTTCAAAAAGTGATGATCGATGAACCTACGGTGGAAGATGCGGTATCCATTTTACGGGGATTGAAGGACCGTTATGAAACCTATCACCATGTTTTGATAAAAGATGAAGCCATCATTGCAGCCGTTGAATTATCAAACCGTTATATCACCGATCGTTTTTTACCTGATAAAGCCATTGACCTGATCGATGAAAGTGCTGCCAAACTGCGTTTGGAAATGAACAGCATGCCTGAAGAACTGGACGAACTGGACCGGAAGATCCGCCAGCTGGAAATTGAAAGGGAGGCCATCAAAAGGGAAAATGATGAGCATAAATTAAAACAGTTAAATACAGATATATCCAACCTTTCTGTTGAACGGGATACGTTCAAGGCCAAATGGCAACAGGAAAAGGAGATCGTGGAGAAGATCCAGAATGCAAAGGCCGAAATTGAAAATTTAAAACTGGCTGCGGACAAAGCTGAACGCGAAGGTGATTATGGCAGGGTAGCCGAGATCCGTTACGGTAAGGTACAGGAGCAGGAAAAAATTGTGGATGAATTTACACAGCAGTTGACCGACAGTACCGAAAAACGCCTGTTAAAGGAAGAAGTGGATGCCGAAGATATTGCAGAGAATGTGGCAAAGGCTACCGGCATCCCGGTAATGAAAATGATGCAGAGCGAAAGGGAGAAATTACTGCACCTGGAAGATGAACTGCATAAAAGGGTAGTAGGGCAGGAGGAAGCCATTGAAGCGGTTTCTGATGCCATCCGCCGCAGCAGGGCCGGGCTGCAGGATCCTAAAAAACCCATCGGATCCTTTATTTTCCTGGGAACTACTGGTGTTGGAAAGACTGAATTGGCAAAGGCACTGGCCGATTACCTGTTCGATGATGACGGAATGATGACAAGGATAGATATGAGTGAATACCAGGAGAAACACGCTGTGAGCAGGCTTTTGGGTGCACCTCCCGGCTATGTGGGTTATGATGAAGGCGGACAGTTAACCGAGGCAGTCAGGCGCAAGCCATATAGTGTTATTCTATTGGATGAAATTGAAAAAGCACATCCTGACGTTTTTAACGTACTTTTGCAGGTATTAGACGACGGAAGGCTGACAGATAATAAGGGTCGTATTGTTAATTTTAAGAATACGATCATCATCATGACCTCCAATATGGGCAGCCATATTATTCAGGATAATTTCGAAAACGTTACCGAAGATAATAAGGAAAAGATCGTTGAAAAGACCAAAACCGAGGTAATGGTCCTGTTGCGGCAAACCATACGCCCGGAGTTCCTGAACAGGATCGATGAAGTGATCATGTTTCAGCCTTTAATGAAAAAAGAGATCAAAGGGATCATTAAAATGCAGCTAGACGGTTTAAAGGAACTGGTTGCAGCAAATGGTATCAACTTACAGTTCAGTGATTATACACTAGACTTTTTGGCTGAGAACGGGTATGACCCTCAATTTGGCGCAAGGCCTTTGAAAAGACTGATCCAGAAGGAAATTGTAAACCAGCTCAGCAAACGGATACTGGCTTCGGATATTGATAAAACGCGGCCGGTTTTGGTAGATGTTTTTGATGGTACCGTGGTTTTCAGGAACGAGCCGGTGAAAGAGAACGGGACCATGAAAGTAAAAAAATAGCAGAACAATATATTAACAAACGTTGTTTATACAACAGATAAAAGCGAACAATTATGGCAATGAAAGTTAAAGAAGTGGTAGAAATTATTCCCCCAAAGGATGTTTTTGTTGGTAACCCCGATGCGGCAGTGACACTGATGGAATTTGGTGAATATGAAAGTGAGGATTGCGCAAAGGCAAATGAAGTGGTTAAGAAATTACTGGAAGAGTTTGATGGCAAGATCAGGTTTCAGTTCCGTCATTTCCCGATGACCAGGATCCACCAGCGTTCCATGAAGGCAGGCGAGGCATCCGTTGCAGCATCACAGGTAGGCAAGTTTTGGGAAATGCACAATATTCTTTTTGATAACCGCCGGCAGTTGGGGACTACCAGTTTAAAACTGTATTCAAAAGAAGCCGGTATCAGCAATAAGCATTTCCTGGAAGAACTGATCAACTCCACTTACGGCTGGCAGGTACGGAATGACCTGAATGAAGGTATTGAAAGAGGTGTTCGGGATGTACCCGCTTTCTTCGTTAACGGGGAAATGGTAAGCGGCAAACCTACTTATGAAAACCTGAGTAAGGACATTAATTCTGCCTTGAAAAAAGTAAAGAAAAAAGCCCCTGCAAAACAAAGGGCATAATGCAATAAAGTAAAAAAGTTTCAATGAAAATTGGAGCTTTTTTTTTGTGGGGATATAATTTTGCCAAAGTTTTAAACTTTGGCAAGGTTCGTTCAGGCTATTATTCTACCTCAACATAATAAGATATAAATTCCTTTCCATTAACAAACACCGTTACAGGATAGGAATTTGCATCTTCAAACTTATGGGAAAAACTAAGCACGCTTGCCGAATTGGAATATTGTATTTCTGTAAGTGTATATTTTTTTTTCTCACCGGAACCCAATTCCACTTTAACGATATCTTCAGTACTTTTTAAAGTAAAGCTGAACTTTACCGCTTTATTGGCTTTGGCCTTTATTTTGCCATCACCGGGCGAAAACCGTTTTAAACCCAGTTCCACAGCAGCCACTTTTACAACGGGCATCTCAAAAAAATCCTTTTTGCTTTTTGGAGCAGGTCCCAGTTTCCAGGCCTCATTATCGGGGAAATGCTGCAGGTTAAAGGTTTCTTTATCCGTAAAAAAATAGGCATCCGTGTAATAAGGTGTAAATACTTTCATTTCGTCATCAGCATATCCGCTTCCGAAAGCAGGGTCAACATAATACCAGGTGTCGGGGCTTTGTCCCAGTTGCACCACGGCCCAGCTGTGATTGATATCTGTATCTTTTTCCCCGATCTGGCCGGTGCCGTTTTTCACAAATCCATCAACGGTAAGGCAACGGATATCGGCGCTGCTGCACATATCCTGGAACAGGCTCGCAAATCCCAGACCAACTGCTTTTCGGGTAAGCAACACATCAGTAGGGGTGTTTTTTATGGTATTATTGCTGCGGGCAGCTTTGATATCATATTTGATACTGTTGGCAATCCAGTAATAAATGGCCCTTGCCTTATCCACTTTATCGGTGAATTTATTGCTGACCACATTATTGATGGTACCCATGCTCATATTTTCCAACGGGCCTAGGCTTTTTACATAAGCATCCACTGCCGTAAAATCACGATTGTTTGTTTGTGCAGTCAGTTGAGATCCGGCAAGGATAAATAAAACCGGTAGTATTTTTTTTATTAAAATTTTCATGCTTTAAAATTACACATCTAAAAGTTAAAAATTACCGAAAGCTTTACCTGTAAGATTGAAATCCGTAAAATAATGCTGCACCGTGCATTTGTAAATTGCTTTAATGACCCAATGTCTCAATGACCCAATGTCTCAATGACCAATGACTCAATGACCAATGACTCAATGACCAATGACTCAATGACCAATGTCTCATTGACCAATGTCTCATTGACTACATTAATTAAAATCAAACAACGTTGCTGTAAACACCCCCCGTTCCCGTTTTTTAAAAATGGCTTTCCAGTTGCCAACATAACGGATCAGGGAAGGAACCAGGTACCCGCCGTATTTTGTCATCACTACTTCCATTTGTACTTTAAAATCGTATACACCTGCACTATAGCTTAAGGAATAATTCCGGGCCACCACTTCAAAGGTCTGATCATTGAACCAGGTGGTCATCTCATCAACTACCACTTCGCCTTTACTGCCAGGTTTAACTTTTTGGGTAAAGATGTAACAGCTTTGATCTTTGTACATATCAATGTCAATACTCATGTCGTATTTATCAGCCAGCTCATCTTCGTATATGGCCGTTTTATTGCTGATAAATGGCAGCCCGCTGATGCGTTTGCCTGGATTGAAGAATAGCATTTTCAACTGCTCCTTATTCTTCTCCATCCCGGTTTTCCCTTTGGTGCTGAACTCCCGGCCGGTCACGATATTATCTTCGCCGCAAACGGAATCTTTGGTAAAAAAAAGCGAAGCATACATTTGCGCTGTGTAATAATTGAACTGCCGGTTCTCATCATACATATCACCGGTCACCTTTTCATCCATCACCAGCATGTACCTGCATTTATTGCTGCGTATTTGTTTTGTGGTACTGTTCAGCCCGGCGGCCATTTTCCCGTTGCTTTTATTCATGCGTATATCGTTGATGGCTGTAAAGCCCAGTACACGCAGGTTGCGGAATGCCTTGTAAAATGTGGTATCGTTTTTTATCCGTTCAATAAATGAGGGTATGTTGAGTTTGTTGTTTACCACAACCTCACTGAGGGTAATGGTTTTATTGCCGACCATAACCACACTGTCGTTTTTTTCCTGGGCGGATAACGGGGTACAGGTAAGTAAACAAAAAAAAGCAGGTATGATCTTTTTAATCATACCTGCGAAGTTAGTATACCTGTGTTACGAAGATTGGCCGTAACCGGTTTAAATTTTAGTTATTTCTCAGTTTGGCTTCAACTGGTTTTTTAGCAGGTGCCGGTACAGCCGGTGCCTGTATTTCTGTTGCAGCTTTTGGTGCATCAACCGAACCAATATTTACTGCAGGCGGGGTAAGCAATGTGCCGGGAATGGTCTTATCAGCATAAGGTTGTTTATCTGACGGTGCCGTTTTTTTGTCAGCAACAACTACAGGAGCAGCCGGTTGTTCTTTCGATATTACAGGCAGGGAAGCCTTTGAAGCAACCGGTTTATTTTCGGAGGCCTGCTTTTGTTTTAAAGCTTCCTGCTGCGTTTTGTACTGGCTGTATGGGATGCCGTTGATGGTTGGCCGGGCAGTGCCATTCAGGCGATTGGCTTCCTCTGTGGTCAATACCTTTAATTTTTCACCACTCGTTAATGGAATTGGGGTAAACGACTGTTGTGCTGTTACAGTAAAACAGCTTATCAGTACAATAAAACTTATTAAAATTATTTTTTTCATATTCTTTATTTTTAGTTGTGAAGGTATTGTATCGATAAACTATTTGTTGCTGCAAAACCCAGCGTAGTTTGATTGGCGCCCGAATTCTGTGAAATTAGCATGTTAATTACCTGGCCTGCAGTAAATCTTCTTGAATAAGAAAAATGCTGGTAAGTATAACCACCGCCTGTACCTGATTGATCAAGTGTTTCATATTCGAATCCTCCATTTATATTCGTCACCAGCCTCATATCATTCGAATTGATACCGAAAGACCAGCCTACTGTACAATTAATCTGGTAAACTCCGGTGACAGGAATTGTATATCCACCAGTGCCTGGATTGTAATTTGCGCCACCATCTTCATTATCAATCACAGCCCATTGGGTAATGGGGACTAATACACCACTTGGTACAACAAGTCCGGCAGTAAAGCCACGCATTGAAATACCGGCAGACTGAGAAACAGAAGCCTGCCAGGTTGCATTACCTGCTGCATCGCTGGTAAGTACTCTTCCTGCAGCCTGTGTGCCATTGGTCAATTTAAATGTACCATTCACATCAAGCCTGGCTGTTGGATTGGCCTGGTTGATACCTACATCTCCATTAGCCTTAATGATCATTCTGTCCAGCCCGTTTGTAAAAAGCGGCAGGTCATGGTTTGTTGCAGTTCCCAGTCCGCCTGTATACCCGGTGCCCGGAGCCGAGAACCAGATCTCAGAATTGTTATCAATATCCCTTAACCTCATTTGAGCTATATTGCTGCTAATATCCAGCCTGGTAGCACCATTTGGTGTAGTGGTACCGATTCCTACGCTGTTTCCATTGTCGAATAACTGGGAATTGCCAATGGTAACGCCATCGGGTGTCCATTTAGGAATAAAATTTAAAGTACCTGATCCGGATACGCCGCCAATTGATGATAATGGGTTCCAGGTGGCATTGCCCACATTATCACTGGTTAACACCCTGTTTACAGCTGCACCCTGTCCCTGGATCTGTATCCTGCCAATGGTTGACAAGGCATAAGAACTTGGAGAACTGCTTCCTATTGCCCAAACACCAATACCACCTGTGCCAAAGGTTTGTCCCAATACAGAAACACCTGGCCCAACAGTTCCGCCCGCGATGGCAAACCCATCATTTGTAATGCCGGCTAAGCCGATCGAATTTGCTCCGGATGTACTTGCCAATATGGATGTTGGATTGGTAAATTGATTTATGAAAGTTCCTTTTTGTGCAAATATTGCTGTACCAGCAGCAAGCCCGGTCGCAGCATTGGGCTGAAATGAGTTTAATTTGCCAACCGGGGCATTGGTTCCAATACCAACACTGCCTTCAATGATCGCTCCGTTTAGAGGAGCAGCATTAGTTCCTGAGTAAGCACTTCCAACAGCCAGGTTTCCTTCCACATCTAAAGTATTTTGAGGCTGGTCGCTGAAGACCATGTTACCAATGGCAACCCTGCCGGTGGGCATCATAGAAATGGCCTGGGCGCCTGCATCGTTCCAGATCCTGAACCGGTTACCGCCGGCAAAAGACTGGAAGTTATCAATGATCCAGTGATTTTGCGGACCAAACAAATTGCCTTCCTGGAAGCGGAGTTCACCACCTTCCTGGTTGGTTGTTGCATTGATGCGCTGAATACCCTGTACCTCTAATCTGTTTACCGGTGCTGCAATTCCTATTCCGGTATTGCCGTTTTCTAAAATACTGAGAACTGGCGCAGTAGTACTGTTCAAAAAATTATAACTGATATTTGTTCCCAAAATACCGGGCGAAAAATTAAAAAATTGCAATGCCCTGTCAGTTGTCCCGGATTTCAGTGCGATGTTGGCGCCATTGGTTTGAGCTGGCGATGTAGTTGTATTGGCAAAAGTTAAAGTCGCATTTGCAAAATTGGTTCCATTACTGTTGATCGAAATGCCGTCATTGTTGCCGGCTGCAACGGTAAATTTACTGGTTGGAGTTAGTGTGCCAACTCCAACATTGGTTCCGTTATCAAATATTTGTGAGTTGCCAATGGTAGTACCATTAGGTGTCCATTTGGCAACGGTATTTAAAGTGCCTGTACCGGTCACAATGCCTGCCTGTGCTGCAGTTGCAGGGATCCAGGAGGTGGTTCCGGCATCCCACATCAACAGGTTTTGGTTGGCAGGTGCAGTAGCAGCCACCGACCTGCCCTGTATCCTGGCAACTGTTGGATTCGGGTAAGTACCTGAAAGGTCGCCCCCAGCCGGGCCAACGGGTGCAGCAGCACCTGCATTCAAGGCATAGGGTACGCTTACCAGTTGGGTAGAGCCTACATTCACAAAACCGGCAGCACCGGTAGGGTCAATTTCTACCTGTAAATATTTTGTACCGCTGCCGGTTCCGAATGCGGTCCAGTTAATACCGGCAACCGTTCCGGTTACATTGGTTGCACCGGGACTTCCAAGCACTACATTAAATAATCCAAATGCATTGGTGAGCAGGGTCCTGGTTTCGGTGTAAACTACGGTACCCGTGGGGCTACCTGTAAGAATACTCAGCTTCAACCTGATGTTTTGATTGGGCAAAACATTACCGGCAGCATTGCGGGCCACACCCTGGTAATTCATCAGGTTTGGTGACTGTGCGATACTGAAAAACGCTGCCATAAAAGCTGCCAGCGTTAATATGATCTTTTTCATGTGTTGATTAGTTTTAGTTTTTTATTTGTTTGCTGATTGTGGGTTTAGCAGATCTTACCTGATCTTGATCACTTTATAAGTTCCTTTTTTGGCAACAGAGTTACCGGTTGGAGCCAGTGAAATATTCAGGAAATAAGCACCGGATGGATACCTGTCGAGGTTCCAGATTTCAATACGGCCTGTTCCAAAATAATCAAACTGCCTTTGTGCCAGGAATCTCCCTGTTTCATCAATAAGGTTTAAGGTTACTTTTCCCTGTTGTTTACTGAAGAAGTCTATCTCCAGTATGTTTTGTGTTGGATTGGGCAATATCCTGATCTCGTCTCGGTCCCATTCACCGGTGTTGTTGATGGTGGCCGGGTTATGTGTACCCGGTTGCAAAACACCATTGGTTACGACCAGGTTTGAAGAGGTTGCATCCATGGTTTCAATGACCATGGCCTCGCCAAAGCTCCATTCAAAACGGTAAAAGGTGAAGAAATTGGTTCCACCTGTTGCATTCAGAATAGCCGGAGTAACACTTTGTGAATAAGCCCCTAGAGAGAAGAAGATACCAACCGATAGAAAAACCAGTCGTACTTTTCTCATAAGCAAAGTTTAAAAATGATTTGAAGTAATTAGTATTGTGATACTAAAGTATACTTTAAGTTTGGAATATACAATACCTTATTCCGGGTATTTTAAAATAAATCCAGATGGCAGGAAGAAAATCAGGTTTGTCATTTGCAGGAATATGAAAAAAACGAGATGTAAGGGAGATTATTGTTAATTCCTATTTTGGGAAAACCATGCGGTAGTCAACTTTGATCTTTCCCCTGGAAATATCATC
>CAZBIK010000028.1:0-18016 GCA_964491955.1 uncultured Ferruginibacter sp. | reverse complement strand
TATGAGTATGCGTCAGCTGAAAATCACTAAGTCCATCACGAATCGTGAGAGTCAGAGTTTAGAGAAATACCTCCAGGAGATCGGAAAAGTAGAACTCATCACCCCTGAGGAAGAAGTAAAATTGGCCATCCGGATAAAACAGGGCGACCAGTTTGCCCTTGAAAAATTGGTAAAGGCAAACCTGCGTTTTGTTGTTTCTGTTGCAAAACAGTATCAAAACCAGGGCTTAACATTACCCGACCTGATCAATGAAGGTAACCTGGGCCTAATAAAGGCCGCACAGCGGTTTGATGAAACCCGCGGGTTTAAATTTATCTCGTATGCTGTTTGGTGGATACGCCAGAGTATATTGCAGGCATTGGCCGAACAATCAAGGATCGTTCGCCTTCCATTGAATAAAGTAGGATTAACAAACCGTATCAGTAAAGCATACTCGCAGCTGGAGCAGGAATTTGAAAGGGAACCCACACCCGAAGAACTGGCTTTTTTGCTGGATATGGATACCGAAGAGATCGCTGCTACCCTGGGTGTTGCGGCAAGGCATGTAAGTATGGACCAGCCGCTTGCTGATGGCGAGGACAGTACCCTCATCGATGTGCTCGTCAATCACAATGCCCCCAATACGGATGATGAACTGGCTTTCAGGGCCTCGCTTAAAACAGAAATTGACCGCTCCCTGAGTACATTAACGGAAAGGCAGAAAGATGTGATCCGTTTCTTTTTTGGCATTGGTGTAGATCATGCCTTAAGCCTGGAAGATATCGGCGAACATTTTAACCTTACCCGTGAACGGGTGAGGCAGATCAAGGATAAAGCCATCACCAAACTCCGTTCAGCCTCCCGTTGCAAGCTGCTGAAAGCATACCTCGGCGCATAATAGTTTTATATTTTTTTGATACAGCCTGTTTACAGTGCTGTTTTTTTGTGCCCTTACATTTTTCCCGGCCTGTTTCCGTTTCAAAAACAGGGGCCCTGAAATCAATTTTAATTATCCTTATTTTTCCCCGAAATTTGCACAACAATAAAATATCTTAAATGTCAATCGAAATAAAAGTTCCAACTGTTGGTGAAAGCATCAGTGAAGTAACCCTGGTTAAATGGCACAAAAAAGATGGAGAATGGGCCAACCGGGACGAAGTGATCGCTGAACTCGAAAGTGAAAAGGCCACTTTTGAGCTGAATGCCGAACAGGCGGGCATCATTAAAACCATTGCCAAAGAGGGGGATACTTTGAATATTGGTGATGTGGTTTGTTCAATTGACACAGATGCGGCCGCCCCACCCCCCAAAGAAGGGATTGAAGAGGCTTCTAAAGAAACTGCAGTTCAACCACAAACTAAAGCTCAACCTCAAGGCGCTGTTAAGGAAATGATCAGCGCCGTAAAATCAGAAACTGAAGTAAAAGCAACTCCTGTTGCCGCCGCTATGATCGCTGATAAAAAAGTAGATGTGAAAGTGGTAACTCCTTCGGGCAGCAACGGAAAGATCGTAAAGCAGGATGTAATGGACGCCCTGAACAATCCGGGCAGAAGGCCGGGAACCGTTTTATTTGAACGCAATGACCGGGTACAGAAAATGAGCAACCTGCGTAAAACGATCAGCAGGCGGCTGGTGGAAGCAAAAAATACAACGGCCATGCTCACCACTTTCAATGAAGTTGACATGAGCGCCATCATGGAGATCCGGAAAAAATATAAGGATATATTTAAAGAAACACACGGTGTTAACCTTGGCTTTATGAGTTTTTTCACCAAGGCATGCACTTATGCACTGATGGAATGGCCTTCGGTAAATGCCTATATTGACGGTGAAAATATCCTGTACCACGATTACTGTGATATATCCATTGCCGTAAGTGCCCCAAAAGGTTTGGTGGTACCGGTGATTCGCAATGCCGAAAGTTTAAGCATGGCAGGCATAGAAGCAAAGGTTGTGGAACTGGCGGGAAAAGCAAAGGAGAATAAATTAACGATCGAAGAAATGACCGGGGGAACTTTTACCATCACCAACGGCGGCATTTTTGGTTCCATGATGAGTACACCCATCATTAACATCCCGCAATCAGCTATACTGGGCATGCACAATATCGTGGAAAGGCCAATGGCCATAAACGGGCAGGTTGTGATAAAACCCATGATGTACCTGGCTTTGAGTTACGATCACCGGATCATTGACGGCAGGGAATCCGTTGGTTTCCTGGTGCGGGTAAAAGAACTGCTTGAAAACCCGGGCCTGTTATTATTTGGAAAAGACCCGGTAAAAAGTTTACTGGAACTCTAAAATTCATACATCAGTAAAATGGCTGTCAATTTTTTTGACAGCCATTTTTATTCAGATCTTTCCGACCATATTAGCCGGTATCACCCAGGCATCAAATTCCTTTTCGGTAACATATCCCAGTTTTACTGCCATCTGCTTTAACGTAGTTCCTTCTTTATGCGCTTTCTGGGCAATTTCTGCCGATTTGTAGTACCCGATCTTTGTATTTAATGCGGTTACCAGCATCAGTGAATTATCCAGGTGCTTTTTAATATTTGCCTTGATGGGTTCAATGCCAACAGCACACTTGTCATTGAATGAAACACAGCCATCTCCGATCAATCTTGCACTGTGCAGGAAATTATAGATCATCACCGGTTTAAATACATTCAGTTCAAAGTGGCCATTACTGCCACCGATGCCGATGGTAACATCGTTGCCCATGACCTGTGCAGCGATCATGGTCAATGCCTCGCATTGCGTTGGGTTTACTTTTCCCGGCATGATGGAGGAACCCGGTTCGTTGTCGGGGATAAAAATTTCGCCTATACCGCTACGTGGGCCTGAGGATAACATCCGTATATCATTGGCGATCTTCATTAAACTCACCGCAACTGTTTTTAATGCACCATGCGCTTCCACAATGGCATCATGCGCTGCCAGCGCTTCAAATTTATTCTCCGCTGTTTTAAATGGCAGTTTGGTCAGTTTGGCAATATGCCTGGCTACATTTACGTCATATTTAGGCGGTGTGTTGATGCCGGTACCTACTGCAGTACCGCCCAATGCCAGCTCACTTAAATGGGCCAGGGTATTTTTAATGGCTTTTAATCCATGATCAAGCTGGGAAACATAGCCGCTGAATTCCTGTCCAACGGTGAGCGGCGTGGCATCCATAAAATGTGTACGACCGATCTTCACAACCTTTTTAAATGCTTTGGCTTTTTTATCCAGGGTGTTGCGGAGTTTGGTAATGCCCGGTATGGTGGTCTCCATTAAAATTTTATAGGCCGCAATGTGCATGGCTGTGGGAAAAGTATCGTTGCTGCTCTGTGATTTGTTTACATCATCATTAGGGTGCAGGTATTTTTCTTTATCGCCCAGCTTTCCGCCATTTAATACATGGCCGCGGTAAGCGATCACTTCGTTCACATTCATATTGCTTTGCGTACCGCTGCCGGTTTGCCAAACCACCAATGGAAAATAATCATCCAGTTTTCCTTCCAGTATTTCCTTGCAAACCCTGCCCACCAGGTCCGTTTTTTTCTTTGTTAATATACCCGCTTCATAATTGGTGATGGCAGCAGCCTGTTTTAAATAGGCAAATGCCCGGATAATTTCTTTGGGCATCCGGTTGATGTCCTGTGCAATTTTAAAATTATCAATGCTGCGCTGGGTCTGTGCGCCGTAATAGGCATCTACGGGTACTTTAACTTCGCCCATGGTATCTTTTTCTATACGATATTCCATAAATGTTGCTTTAAATATTTTTTACAAAATTAAAACAAATGCAGCACTAAATTCTATTGGGATTAATGATGGTTCCATAGTATATTTAATTTCATTTTTAAAAAACAGGGAATGCGGCTTATAATTCTTCAGATCTTCATACTTTTATTTTGCAGCTTTGAAAAAACGTCTGCACAGCAGCAGGTATATTTTCCCGATCCTGAACCTGCCATACAGCAAAGGCTGGAAGAATGGAAGGACCTGAAATTTGGCCTGCTTATCCATTGGGGAACTTACAGCCAGTGGGGCATCGTGGAAAGCTGGAGCATTTGCCCGGAAGACCTCAGCTGGGCCACCGGTGCAAGAAAAGCCGGTGTTGCTGATAATTATACTGATTATGTAAAAGCATATGAAAATCTTAAAACAAGTTTCAACCCCGTAAAATTTGATCCCGGAAAATGGGCTGTGGCAGCCAAAGATGCCGGTATGAAATACCTGGTGTTCACTACCAAACACCACGACGGGTTTTGTATGTTTGACAGCAAATACACCGATTATAAGATCACTGACCGGGATTGTCCATTTTCAACCAACCCAAAAGCGAATATCACCAAAGAGATCTTCAATGCATTCCGCGACAAAAATTTCTGGATCGGCGCGTACTTTTCAAAACCCGACTGGCATTCGGATGCTTACTGGTGGAAAAAATTCCCGGTAAGTGACCGCAATGCCAACTACGCCATTCAGAAATATCCCGATCAGTGGAAAAAATTCACGGATTATACCCACAACCAGGTTAATGAACTGGTCAGTGATTATGGAAAGATAGATATACTATGGCTGGATGGTGGATGGGTGCGTAAAAAAACAGATGAGGAAGTTAAACATGAATTGTTTGAAACCTATGAAGGAAGCCGCTGGGCCCGTAACCCGCAGAGCCAGGATATTGATATGCCGCGTTTGGTAAGGGAAGTCAGGTCAAAACAACCGGAGTTATTGGTGGTTGACAGGGCTGTACCAGGTGAGCATCAAAATTATCTTACACCCGAACAACATATACCCGAGACCGGTTTGCCTTATCCCTGGGAAACCTGTATGACCATGGCAACCAGCTGGAGCTATGTTCCCAACGATGTATATAAACCGGCAAATGAACTCATCGAAAAATTAGTTGACATTGTAAGTAAAGGCGGCAACTACCTGCTGAACATTGGTCCTGGCCCGGATGGAGAACTGGATGCTGTTGCCTATCAACGTTTAAGAGAAATTGGCAGCTGGATGAAAACAAACGGGGAAGCCATTTACAACAGCCGGACATTTGCTGTATTCAGTGAAGGAGAAAGGATCCGTTTCACTCAATCGAAAGACGGTAAGACCAGGTATATTTTTTTGTTCGACTTTCCTGGAAATAAAATACAGCTTACCAAGATCCCTTTTTTTAAAAATGATAAGGTACAGATGCTGGGAAGCAATAAACCAATCTCATGGAAACAAACCGGGCAGGGCGTTGAGATAAATCTTCCTGCTGTATTAAAAACAACTACTGATCATGTTTGGGTATTAAAGGTTAAGTCTGATTGATAAAAATATTACTCTTGAAACTGAATATTATTTTTTTTCTGCTCCTTTTTTTTGTGCTGGGTTCAGCGGCGCAGTCACCGGCTTATCTCAATGCATCTTTACCACTGGAATCGCGTGTGCAGGACCTGCTTGGCCGGATGACCCTTGAAGAAAAAGCATCACAGGTCAATAATACATCGCCTGCCATTGAACGCCTGCACATTCCTGCTTACAATTGGTGGAACGAAGCGTTGCATGGGGTTGCCCGTGCAGGGCTGGCAACCTCTTTTCCGCAGCCCATCGGGCTTGCAGCTACATTCCATGACAAGGCCATTTTTAAAATGGGTGTGATCATCAGTGATGAAGCCAGGGCAAAATATAACCAGTTTCAGCGTGAAGGAAAACATGGGTTGTATGAAGGGCTGACCTTCTATTCGCCTAATATCAATATTTTCAGGGACCCGCGCTGGGGACGTGGCCATGAAACTTTTGGCGAAGACCCATATCTTACCGGTAGTATGGGTGTCGCATTTGTAAAAGCCATGCAGGGCGATGACACGGATCATTTTAAAACCATCTGCACAGCCAAGCATTTTGCAGTACATAGTGGTCCTGAACCCACAAGACATGAATTCAATGCCGAACCTTCTAAACGGGACCTTTGGGAAACTTATTTGCCTGCATTTAAAATGCTGGCCCAGGAAGGGAAGGTGTATTCATTCATGTGTGCCTACAACAGGCTGTATGGGGAGCCCTGCTGCAGCGATCCTTTTTTGTTAAATGAGATTTTAAGAAAGCAATGGGGTTTCAACGGCTTTGTGGCAACAGATTGCGGTGCGGTATGGGATATGTTCATGTATCACCACACGGCAAAAGATTCAATTGAAGGAATGGCCAAAGCGATCAGGGCAGGTGTTGACAATCATTGCATGGGTTATGTGGGTGCTGTAATTCCGGCCATTGAACAGGGTATGCTCACAAAACAGGAACTGGATACTGCCGTGGCCAGGTTATTAAGGGCCAGGTTCAGGCTGGGTATGTTTGATCCGCCTTCATTGAACCGGTATGCATCTCTACCTTATGATATCGTAAATAATAAAAAGCACAGGGATCATGCACTGGAGCTTGCAAAACAATCGATCGTTTTGTTAAAGAACAAAAACAATATTCTTCCTTTATCAAAAAAAATTAAAACGATCGCAGTTATTGGTCCCAATGCCAATGATGCAGAAATTTCTTTGGGAAATTATAATGGCGAACCGGCACATGTAACAACAGTACTGGAGGGTATAAAAAATGTATTGGGAAAAAGTACATCAGTGAAATATCATAAAGGATGCAATATCACCGATACCATGCTTTACAACAGGCAAAAAGATTTTGATCAGGCAATTGCCGCAGCCCGATATGCAGATGCAATTATTTTTGTTGGCGGCATTTCCCCCAGGCTGGAAGGTGAAGCACTCCAGGTTAATATTGATGGATTTAACGGTGGTGATAAAACGAACCTTGACCTGCCTGCCGTACAAACGGCTTTATTAAAAGAATTAAAGAAAACGGGCAAACCGGTTATCCTGGTATTGATGAACGGCAGTGCGCTTTCCATTAACTGGGAAAATGAAAATATAGATGGAATAATTGAGGGCTGGTATGGCGGGGAAGCAGCAGGACAGGCCATTGCAGAGGTTTTGTTTGGTGATCATAATCCTGCCGGAAGATTGCCGGTTACTTTCTACAGGTCAATAAACGATATACCTGCTTTTGATGATTATGCCATGAAAGGTAAAACCTATCGCTATTTTGAAAAACCTGTTTTGTATCCTTTTGGTTATGGATTGAGTTATACAAAATTCGGGTACAGCAATTTAAAATTATCATCGGCGGTATTGAATGAAAAGATCGAAATAACCTTTACTGTAAAAAATACAGGCAATATGGATGGTGATGAAGTGGTGCAGTTATATATTCACCAGCAGGGGCAAGAGGCTATTAAAGAACTCAAAGGGTACCAACGGGTACATTTGAAAAAGGGAGGATCAAAACAATTAACCTTTTCTTTAAGGCCAGGTGACCTTTTGCATTACAGTACAGCAAAAGACAGCCTGGCTGTTTTGCCGGGCAATGTGGAATTAATGATCGGCACTTCCTCGCAGGATATAAGATTGAGATCTTCTTTTATAATAAAAAATAACTGATGCATATTTTAAAACCGGTTTTGATCTTCTTATTTGCATTTGTATCCTGGAAATTGCCTGCACAAACCAGGCAGCCCGGACCCACCAAAGCTCAATTGGCCTGGCATGATATGGAGTTTTACCTGTTCATGCATTTTGGTCCCAATACTTTTACCGGGCTGGAATGGGGGCATGGGAATGAAAATGTGGAAGTATTCAACCCCGCCAGTTTAGATTGTGAACAATGGTGCCGCATTGCAAAGGCTGCCGGTGCAAAGGCGATCATCATCACTGCCAAGCACCACGACGGGTTTTGTTTGTGGCCCAGTAAATTCAGCAAACATACGGTACGGGAAAGTAAATGGAAGGATGGAAAAGGTGATGTGTTGAAAGAATTATCTGCTGCCTGTAAAAAATACGGGTTGAAGTTTGGTGTTTATATTTCGCCCTGGGACCGCAATCATCCTGATTACGGAACTGAGAAATACAATGATGTATTTGTAAGTATGATGAAGGAGATATTTACAAACTATGGCCCCATCTGGGAACTGTGGTGGGATGGCGCCAATGGAGAAGGGCCAAATGGAAAGCGGCAGGTGTACGACTGGAAAAGGTTTGAAAAAACTGTTCGCGATCTGTCTCCAAATACGGTTGTGTTCAGTGATATTGGCCCCGATATCCGCTGGGTGGGAAATGAACAGGGCTTTGCGGGAAAAACAAACTGGAATACTTTGGATACTGCAGGATTTACGAGAGGTGCAGGAAGCCCGCCACTGGATACCTTGAACACCGGAAATATACATGGCAAAAACTGGATACCTGCCGAATGTGATGTAAGCATCAGGCCGGGTTGGTTTTATCATAAAGCAGAAGACAGTACAGTAAAAACTCCTGAACAGATATTTGAATTGTATTTAAAAAGTGTGGGACGTGGTGCCAATTTGTTGCTGAATGTACCGCCGGACGGGAGAGGGTTGATCCATGAGAATGATTCGGCGGCGTTGGTGGGGTTTAAGAAATTGAAAGAAATTAATTTTGGAAATAATATTGCAAAGAATTCATTAGTTGAAACCAATTATGGACATGCTCTGTTTGTAACAAAAAAGTTAACAGACAATAATTATTTAACTACAGAAACATTTAAACTGCCGGGAGATGATATTAAGCTTGTAGGGAATGAAGGATTTAGAATTTCATTTAAAACGGCAACTGATATAAATTGTATTTCAATAAATGAATCATTGATAAATGGGCAACAAGTAAAAGCTTTTGAAATTGTGTTATTGGATGAAAAAATAAAAGTTCTGTCTCGAATGAAGAAAACTACAATTGGACGTAAACGCATAGTAACTTTTCAAACCCAAAAAGTCAAAACTATCAATATTCGTTTTATTGATTCAAAGTCTAATCCAATAATTAGCGAGGTTGCTGTTTATTTGATCGATGAGAAGCTAATCGAAAAATAATTGAATTTATTTCCCCTTAAAATCTGCTTTTCGTTTTTCTAAAAAAGCCGTTGTTCCTTCTTTCATATCTTCTGTAGCAAAACAATCTCCAAATGCATCAATTTCGGTTTGGTAACCGTTTTTTGTTTCATCAAAAACAGCATTCACCGCTTTGATGCAGGCAGCAACAGCCAGCGGGGCTTTGGAATTGATGACCTCCAGGATCTTTTTGGTATGGTCCAGCAAGGTTTCGGATGTAGTTACATAATTGACCAGGCCCAGTTGTTTGGCTTCGTTGGCATCGATCATGTGTGCCGATACCAGCATTTCCATTGCCTTTCCTTTACCGATCAGGTGAACCAGGCGCTGGGTGCCGCCATAACCCGGTATCAATCCCAGGTTGACTTCCGGCTGGCCAAACTTTGCATTTTCTGATGCCAGCCTGAAATGACAGGCCATGGCCAGTTCGCAGCCACCGCCCAGGGCAAAACCATTTACCGCAGCAATGATCGGTTTGGAAGCATTTTCAATTTTTGAAAAAACCATGTCCTGGCCCTTTTGTGCGAGGGCTTTTCCGCCTGCAGCATCCAGGGTTAAAAATTCAGTGATGTCGGCGCCTGCAACAAATGCCTTTGGCCCGGCACCGGTAATGATTGCTGATCTTATTTCGGAATTGCTGATCACTTCATCAATGGCGGCAGATAATTCTTCAATGACCGTTTTATTGAGTGCATTTAATTTATCGGGACGGTTGATGGTAATGGTAAGTATGCCGTTCTCTACATTTGTTAAAAGTGTATTGTACATAAAAATTTCTTTTGATTTTCCTGGTTAAAAATCCCTGTGCGATTTTACCCATCCCTTTATATAATCTGCGATTTCGGATGTGGTGGCACCGGGTGCAAAAAGTTTACCAACGCCCATTTTATTCAACTCCGCCATATCGGCTTCGGGGATAATGCCGCCGCCGGTAAGCAAAACATCATTCATTTCCTTTTCTTTCATCAAAGCAATGATCTTTGGAAACACGGTATTGTGGGCACCGCTGAGGATGCTTACGCCAATAGCGTCCACATCTTCCTGTAAGGCAGCATTCACAACCATTTCGGGGGTTTGGCGCAGGCCGGTATAGATCACTTCCATGCCGGCATCACGCAGGGCTGTGGCAATTACTTTGGCGCCGCGGTCGTGGCCATCCAGGCCAACCTTGGCCACTAAAACTCTTACGGGTCTGTTCATGTTTTAAAATTAACCAAATACTTTCATTGCATGCTGTATTCTTTTTATCGTTTCTTCCTTACCGATCAGTTCGGCAACCTGGAAAACGGCCGGGCCAAATTTACCGCCCACCAGCATGATGCGCAGCGGTAACAGCAGGTCACCGGGTTTCATATTTTTTTCTGCAACGAGGGATTTAAAAATAAGCTCGATCTCTTCCAGTTCCCAAATCCCGATTCCCTTTAATTGGTTACCATATTCCACAAAGAAATTTGCTTTCTCTTCATTCCATTTTGGTTTTACAGCATCTGTATCCAAATCGTCCGGGGTTTTAAAAAAGAAACCGGCATGTTGTACAAAGTCGGGCAATAGGGTACAGCGGTCTTTTACCAGTTCAATCACTTTATCCAGATAGGTATCATCAGTTATGATAAATCCATCAGCCAGCAGCAGCTCTTTAACTTTAAGCCTTAATCGTTCAACATTCAGCTTCTTGATCCACTCATGGTTGAACCATTTTGCTTTTTCATAATCGAACCTGGCGCCGGCTGCGTGTACCCGTTCCATGCTGAAATGTTCGGTCAGTTCCCCCATGCTGTAGATCTCCTGCTCTGTTCCGTCATTCCAGCCCAGTACGGCCAGCAGGTTGATGAATGCTTCCGGTAAAAACCCCTTTTCCTTAAACCCTTCGGTGAGTTCATTTGTTTTTGGATCGGTCCAGTTCATGGCAAATACCGGGAAACCATATTTGGCCCCGTCGCGTTTGCTGAGTTTTCCGCTTGGGCCAAGGATCAGCGGCAGGTGTGCCCATTGCGGCATGTTATCCAGGCCAAAAAGATATTTCCACAGCAGGATATGAACGGGTGCGCTGCTCAGCCATTCTTCTCCGCGAAAGGCATGGGTGATCTTCATTAGATGATCATCCACCACCACGGCCAGGTGATAAGTTGGCATTCCGTCGGCTTTCAGTAAAACCTTATCATCCACTAGCGATGAATCAAAGCTTACTTCGTGATGGATCATGTCGGTGAATGAGATGGTTTCATTAGCAGGCATTTTAATACGGATCACATGGCGGGTATTTTCTTCCAGCAGTTTTTTCACTTCATCTGCAGGTAATGTCAGCGAATTTTTCATCTGCATCCTGATTTTTCCGTCATATTGCGGGGAAGGGTTTTCTGCCGTTTTATGATCATTCCGCATTTGCTCCAGTTCCTCCGGGGTATCAAAAGCATAATAGGCAAAGCCGTCGTTTACCAGTTTTTCGGCATACTGCCGGTATATGGCTTTACGCTCACTTTGCCGGTAAGGGCCGTAAGCACCACCGTGCAGCGGGCTTTCGTCAGGTACTATGCCGCACCAGGCCAGGCAGTCAAAAATATATTGCTCGGCACCGGGCACAAAACGGGTTTGGTCGGTATCTTCTATGCGTACAATGAAATCGCCGCCCCGTTTTTTGGCAAACAGGTAATTGAACAATACGGTACGAACGCCGCCTAAATGTAAACCACCTGTAGGGCTGGGTGCAAACCGGACTCTTATTTTACTCATATGGCAAAGATAAGTTGGATATTAATTTAAATGCAGGGCATAAAAAAACCGTCCCTACATTGTGTAGGGACGGTTACCAATAATATATTAATGGTTCATTACCTTAAAATGAAAGTCCTTGGCGGCCTGCCATCGATCGAGATGGTTGCCAGGTTATCGCAGGTGCCATCACCAAAGTTAATGGTGGCATAATGGTTAGGCCCCTGCACTTTTAAAATGCCTTTGTCAATATTTGCACAGGCATTTTTCTTTTGCAATGCATTCAGTACGGTTATTTCTCTTGTTGCTGCTGCAGCATTTGAAACAGTATGTGTGCCGGTAATGGAAAATACATCATCAAAAATGTTATAGGTACCAACTCCTTCTGTTTGTGTAATGTATCTCATACCGCTGTGCAGCCAGTATCTTGCATTGGGTGCAGTGATCTTTCCGTTTTCTGTTCTCCTGCTCCAGCTTCTTGTTCCTGGTGTGCTTGTGTTGGTCCAGGTATAGGTTCCCTCAACCTTATACAGGTTTATAAAATAATTATCAAAGGTCATCACCGCAGTACTTCCCGGCCTTCTTACCGAATCAGAGATCACAATGTTGATCTTACCGCTGCGGGTATTGCCGTTAAAGGTGCAGGCTGTGCCAAAATCAATGACAATTGTTTTGGGAAAGCCTGATGCCGGGGTAATGGTGACCGTTGCACAGGGAATAAAATCATTGGTGGTAGTGGAGCCCGCTGTAAAATTACCGGCCACATTATTTTCTGAAGCTACCTGCAGGAACATGTCATTGGCATCTTCAGCAATATTATCAGCCATGGCCTGGTCGCCGCTTAATTCAAAAGTGGTTTCAAATTCTTCTTTAACATCATCCGATTTCTTACAGGAATTAAGGCCGATGGCCAGAGAAACGATTGCAAATGCAACCAGGTACTTTGTAATTTTCATAAATTTTGAGTTTTGATTAGGTAAGACTATTGCGTTATTGAATGGTTTAATCAGTTATAAAATTTAATTTGCCGCATGTTTTACATTACCAAAACGCCCAAATGGGTAAAGAAATTGTTTGTGCAAAGCATCTGGGATATGCCCCAGACGGAAAAAGCCATATACCTGACTTTTGATGACGGGCCCCACAAACAGATCACCCCATTTGTACTGGAAGAACTGGACAAATACAATGCCAAAGCCACTTTCTTTTGTATCGGTAAAAACGTGGAGGCAAACCCATTGTTATACAACAGGATAAAGGATGAAGGGCATGCTGTTGGCAACCATACCTATGACCACCTGGATGGCTGGAAAACAGCAAATGACCGCTACCTGGCCAATATTGAAAAGGCAAGGGAATATATTGATTCTGACCTGTTCAGGCCTCCATACGGCCGCATAACCCGAAACCAGCACAAAGCGTTGACGGTACAGCATATACCATTTAAAATTGTAATGTGGAGTGTTTTAAGCGGAGATTTTGATGTGCGGATCAGTCCTGAGCAATGTTGTAAAAATGTGTTAAAAAATACGAAAAGTGGCTCTGTTGTTGTATTTCACGATAGTGATAAAGCGTTTGACAGGTTGCGTTACACTTTGCCGCTTGTGTTAAAGTATTTTTCAGAAAAGGGATTTGTATTCAAAAAAATTACCGGTGATGCCTGAAATACCCCTTTGGTTTACACCTTAAAAAAAATTGGGCCGGGGTAGAAACCCTGGCCCGTTTTTAATCCGTACCCTATGAAAACTGGGTTAAATGTACGTTGTTGTAATTAAATTAGCAACAATTTTTTTAACAGTTTATTAAAGGGTTATAACGTGTGGTACTCCATTAATATAAAGTATTGCCTGGTTGTCGCACCTGCCGTCACCATAAACCAGTAATGCTTCGCGGCCGTTTCTTACAAATTTTATAGATCCCTGAACGATCCAGCGGCAGGTAAATTTCTTAATTAACGGATCTATGACCAGGGCAGTCCAGGTATGTCCTCCTGAATTGGCACTCCTTGCATTACCTGTAATTTTATAGATATCATCCAGCGGGAAATGGGGGGTGCCGTTGCCGGCTATCTGCAATACATTTTTTGTACTGTTCCAGAGGATCCACCTGTTGGTAGTAACATTGGTGACCTTACCTTCGATCACTTTTACCATCCAGCCCTGCATATTGGATGTACTGGTATTTTCGGTAATGTGCGTGCCTTCAATTTTCAGGCTGTCGACCTGGTAACGGATAAACGTAGTGGATACTTTAGCGCCCGGTACAACCATTGGATTGGTGTAGATTGAAACAATTTTTCCTTTCCTGAATTTTCCGTCGCGGCCAAGGCAGCCGTTTCCAAAATCGATCGTTACTGTTTTTGGAAAAACATGCGGAATGTTGGGAACCACCGTAATGGTAAAGCAGGGAGTGGTATTTGTTGTGGTGGTACTTCCGAGTTCAAATAACCCGGATACATTGGCACTTACCCCGAGGTCTTCGCCAACTTCGCTCCGGTTCATACTGGCTGTAATATTAAAAACATCGTCAAACTGGGATTCGGCTTCCGTTTCCTGTACGGTTGCATCCTGTGTTACTGCCTGTTCTGTGGTTTCAGTTTCCTGGGTTGCATTAAAGCTGTCTTCTTTTTTACAGCCAGTGATGGCTAAGGCTCCGATAAGGCTGAAAGCCAGGAGCATTGTGGTGAGGTTTAAAGTCTTTTTCATAAAAGTAAAAATTTAAATAAAGGTGAATAATACGAACGGGTATAAGACCCCTGATGAAAAGTATAGTTTAAAGAAAGGTTAATTTTTTTTTAAGCATTTTTGCATATAAAACGGAAATATGCTTGTAGATACCCATTGTCATTTATACCTGGATGCATTTAAAAATGATATTGACTCCGTGATCAGCAGGGCAGAAGCGGCGGGGGTACAAAAATTTTATTTACCGGCGATCGACAATGCTGAAATGGAAAACCTGTTTTTACTGGAAAGCAAATTCCCGGGAAAATGTATGGCCATGATGGGGCTGCATCCATGTTCTGTAAAGGAAAATTACCAAGATGAACTGGCCATAGTAAAGGAATGGTTTGCCAAAAGAAAATTTGCTGCTGTCGGAGAAATAGGATTGGATTTTTATTGGGATAAAACTTTTCTCAAACAGCAATATGAAGCATTCAGGGAGCAGATCGCAATATCGCTGCAGTATGAACTGCCTGTTGTTATCCATACCCGTAATGCCATTCCTGAAACCATTGAAGTGGTAAATGAATATGTGCCCATGGGAATACGGGGGATTTTTCATTGTTTTGGCGGAACCCTTGAACAGGCAGAAGCGATCATTGAAGCCGGCTTTTACCTGGGGATCGGTGGCGTGCTTACCTATAAAAAATCGGGGCTGGCCGAAGTGCTTGAAAAAATTGACCTGGAATACATGGTTCTTGAAACGGATGCACCTTATTTAACGCCGGAGCCATTCAGGGGAAAGCGTAACGAAAGCAGTTATTTAAAATATATAGCCGAAAAACTTGCATTGGTAAAAAATGTTCCTGTTGAAGAAGTTGAAACGGTAACAACGGCAAATGCAGAAAAAATATTCGGCTTATAAACATTGAAACTGTATTTTTGCCTCCCATTAAAAATGGAGACTTGTCCGAGTGGCTGAAGGAGCACGCTTGGAAAGCGTGTGTAGGGGTAACTCTACCGAGGGTTCGAATCCCTCAGTCTCCGCAATCACAAACCTAATTCCCACCAAAAGCCCGCAAATAAACAGTTTGCGGGTTTTGCATTTGGTGAGTAATTCACCAAAATATTCAAAAAATTCGCCTTGTAGGTGAGCAATTCGGTGAGTAAAATAAGAGCACAATTTACTCACTCAATTTCAAACAAATCCTTACTGGTAGTGCATTTTATCAGGAAATAAATTTGCATAAATATAATCAAATTTGTATCTTTAAGCTATCAGTTTCGTACTCACCAAAAATCTCGGGCAATGGTAAAAACCTTCTCTTTTATCTTCTATTTGAAGAAACCCAAAACTTACGAAAAAGGGCCTGCTTCCATTTATTTACGAATAACTGTTGATGGTAAAAGGGCTGAAATCTCGATCAAAAGAGAAGCCGATCCCGATGATTGGAATAGTAAAGCTGGCCGCCTGGATGGCAAAAGTGAAAAGGTCAAACAATTCAATGCCTATCTTGATACCCTTCAATCCAAATTATATGATGCTCACCAGGCATTAATAAGGGATAACAAAATGATTACGGCTGAGGCGTTGAAAAACAGGTACACTGGTGCCAGTGAAAAACAAAGGATGTTGATGGCAATTTTTCAAAAGCATAATGATGAAGTTGAAACCCTGGTTGATAAAGGATTTGCAGCAGGAACAGTCGAAAGGTACAAAACCAGTTTATCTCATACCAGGGAATTCATTAAATGGAAATTCAGAATTTCAGATATTGATATCAGGGACATAAATCACGAATTCATAACCGACTATGATTTTTATCTCCGTTCTGTTCGTAAATGCGCCAATAATACAGTTATCAAATACCTCAAGAATTTCAAGAAAATAATTCGAATCTGTATTGCTAACGGCTGGCTTGATAAAGATCCTTTCATAAGATATAAACCAAAGCAGACAGAAGTTGAAAGAAATTTCCTTTCCGCAGAAGAATTACAGGTGCTTATTGAAAAGGTATTTGTTATGGATCGTCTCAACCAGGTAAAGGATATTTTTATATTCAGTTGTTATACCGGGCTCGCTTATATTGATGTAACAAAGCTTACCCTCTCTAATTTCGTTATTGGCATAGATGGTAAATACTGGATTAAAACACATAGAGCAAAAACAGATACACCCTCCAATATTCCAATGCTGCCTCCGGCTATGGAAATCATAAATAAGTATAAAGATCATCCGGCTGCAGTTAATAAGGGAAGATTATTACCAGTACTAAGTAACCAGAGAATGAATTCATATCTAAAAGAAATTGCAACAGCCTGCGAAATCCAAAAAGATCTTACCTTCCATATTGCACGCCACACATTTGCAACAACCGTTACCCTTTCAAATGGCATTTCTTTGGAATCTGTAAGCAAAATGCTTGGGCATAAAAATATGCGAACTACTCAACACTATGCTAAAATCCTGGATAAAAAAGTCAGCCAGGATATGGACCTGCTTTTCAAAAAGTTTAAAACCAAAAACAAACTCAAAAAAGTAGCAAATAAGTAAACCTCATTTTCCAATTTAAACTACCTTTATAATTCAACTATAGGTTGACATATTAAAATATTGCTAGCGATTAGCTATTGATTGAGTATCAGAAAACCGCAAATTTTTTAAGTCCACTCATTAATAGTCTGTCGCCACGCTATGGCGTGGTTACAGCTATTGTGGACAAGGTCCTTTGCGGTACCTCTGATACATTAGTATGTGCCACGCTTAATTTATGTCCACTGTTGTAAACGAAATATTAAAACAAAAGATCAGCGATCTTCCTTTTACAGAAGATTTCAAATCCTTTTCCCAAAAAATTGGTGCTATAACAATAGGGGAGATGACTGCTATTCCGGTTATTGATTTAATAAAATCCGAGGGCTTTACTTATCATGCACTTCAGGAATTTGTGCAGTTTCTTGAAGTTAGAAATCTTGCTGCTTTACTCAAAGAATAAATCTAATATTTCCTTACAAGGTTCATCAATCCAATGATCTCATCTTTCAGCCTGGTAACTGTAGCCGATTCAAAATTGTATAATTTATTTCGCAGGCTCTCCTCCGAAATAACTTCCTGGCGGTCCGTCCGGAAATTCCTGGCTACCATCCTTATTAAATCACTCGAATTCGTATTGGTGATCAACTTCGCTTCCATCAACAACTTAACAGCCATGGCCAGGTGCGAAACCGATAGCCTGGTATGTACCTTTTTTTCGATAAACTGTTGTTCATTATGTTGCACTTGTACCTGACTCACAAACCGTCCTTTCTTTTCCAAATAGTATAATTCTTCACATATCCAGGATCCAATCTGCTCTTTTATCGGCGGCAGTCCGGGTTTATAAATTAACCCTGGTTTTAAAGGTAACTGGTTTATTATTTTCAATTTCAGAGAAAAGTATTCAATTAATTCGGGTAATGTATTACAGCCCTTCACCATTTCCTGAAGCTGCAGAATATAATAATTTAAAAAATGAATACTGTTAAAATTAATGTGTACCAGTAACCGGCAAAGAGCTTCAGTAGCATTTAAATCACTATTCTTTTTTGTAAAAAATAACAATTCGCTTTTCAATTCCTGCAGGTATGCCCGAGTATTATAACTGATTTGCACACCGGGTAATAGCAAGTCTTCAAATGGGCGACAGGCAATTTTAATAAGCGCTTTGTTCACTTCTGT
>CAZBIK010000027.1:0-18115 GCA_964491955.1 uncultured Ferruginibacter sp. | reverse complement strand
CCGATCCAGGAAAGGCCCAGGTCGGCCTGGGTTTTTCCGGGCAGGTCCTTGCTTTCGGGGATCAAAGCCGAAGAAAGTGCCTGTCCATACAGTGCCGAATAGCCGCCCGAACTGAATATGGTCCCTTTAAATAAGAAGGGGTTAAAGCGGCCCCTGGTGGCAATGCCCGGTGTACTGCTGTAAAAAAAATTGTTGACCAGGTTCCCGTCCATATATATCTTACTTTCTGTAGCCGATCCGCCCCTTACAAACAAACCCTCGCTCTCGCCTACCTGCTGGGTACCCGGGAGGGATTTAAAAGCACTGGTAACATCTCCATTGGCACTGGGTGTGGTAACAATATCCAGGGCCGATAATACCGCTCCCTTGTTCTTGTCACTGGCCACAAAGGAACCCGCAGATATTACTACAGCTTTCATTTCGGTAACCAGTTCCTTCATAGATATATTTAATGTAATGGGTGCTGATGCCAGTTCAACCTCAAGCTCAACTGGCCTGAAACCAATAACGGATGCTTCTAATATGAACCTGCCTTTTTCGGTAGTTGAAAATGAATAAAAACCCAGTGAATCTGATGTTGTTCCATCGTAAGAATCCTTTAAACTGATACTAACCCCGGCTACCGGTTTTCCCTTGTTATCGGTAATTTTTCCTGCAATTTTTACCTGGGCATTAGAAGCTAAACCCAGTATTAAAAAAAGTAATACCAACCCCTGTTTCATTGTGCTGAATTTTTCACAAACGTAAAGTAGTTTATATTATAAACCAAATATTTTATTTTAAAAAAAATTATTCAGGCTGTTTTTTAAGTAAAAAACGGATGCGATTTATCGTTGCAACATATTGATATACAAATATTTAAATAGCATATTGTACCAGGGCTACACAGCCTCAAATGAGTTAAGAACTTATCAACATCACCTAAAATTAATTTTTTTATGTGGGCTGAATTTGTAATTTAGCAATAGAATTTAATGGGTTAGTAAGTACAAAGGGTCAGCAGAAATGTTGACCCTTTTACTTTTTAAACAACCCTTTCCCACAAAAAAAATTGATACCCCGGAAATACATTGACCATAAAATACTCAATCGTTTTTGCAGCAATTCCAGTTCAAAGATCCGTACAGCTAAAATACCTTTACAAAATCCCTGCTGACGATTTTTACAGGGTAATGAAATTTTTCTATTCTACATTCGTGCTTTGTAAATCTTAATTTGAATGATGAGTAAAACCAGATCCGCTTTTTTTTGCCAGGGCTGTGGATACGAAAGTGCCAAATGGCTGGGTAAATGCCCGGGCTGCAACAACTGGAATACGTTTGTTGAAGAAGTGATCGTTAAGGGTAGCGACAAAAAAGAAAAAGACGAATGGCGCGATTACTCCGGTTTGGGAAAACAAAAAACCATTTCGATCAATGAAGTAAGCAGTGCTGAAGAAAAAAGGATCCTCACAACCGATGCCGAACTGAACCGGGTACTTGGCGGCGGTATCGTTTTGGGAAGCATCGTGTTGGTTGCCGGCGAACCGGGTATTGGTAAATCAACTTTGTTTTTGCAGATCGGGTTACAACTTAAAGATGTTGTTACACTATATATAAGTGGCGAAGAAAGTGAACAGCAGATAAAAATGCGGGCCGACCGGCTTGGTATCGGCAGTGAAAATTTTTATATCCTCACCGAAACCGGCACGCAAACCATTTTCCAGGAAATAAAAAAACTGAAACCGCAGATCGTGATCGTAGATTCAATTCAAACCTTACAATCGCCGTTTGTGGAGAGCGGTGCCGGCAGCATCAGCCAGATCAGGGAATCGGCTGCAGAACTGCAGCGCTTTGCAAAAGAAACAAACACACCTGTTTTTTTAATTGGCCACATCACCAAAGACGGAACCATTGCCGGTCCAAAAATACTGGAGCATATGGTGGATACCGTGTTGCAGTTTGAAGGCGACCGGCATTATGCCTATCGCATTTTACGAACGCTTAAGAACCGCTTTGGCTCTACATCTGAGCTGGGTATATACGAAATGACCGGCAGCGGTATGCGGGCCGTAAACAACCCTTCTGAATTATTGATCACCCAAAAAGAAGAACAGCTCAGCGGTATTGCCATTGCCGCCACCATGGAAGGCATGCGCCCTTTATTGATAGAAGGACAGGCATTGGTTACCCAAAGTGTGTATGGTACACCGCAACGTACCGTAAGTGGATTTGACCTGCGGCGCTTACAATTATTATTGGCCGTGCTGGAAAAAAGAGGCGGTTTTCATTTTGGCGTTAAAGATGTTTTTATAAATATAGCCGGCGGTATTAAAGTGGAAGACCCATCCATTGACCTTGCTATTGTTGCTGCTTTACTAAGCAGTTATGAAGACAGCCCCATCAACCAGCATTATTGTTTTGCCGGTGAAGTGGGCTTAAGCGGGGAGATCAGGGCCGTTAACCGGATCGAGCAACGAATTGCTGAAGCTGAGAAACTTGGTTTTGAAAAGATCATAGTCAGTAAGTATAACAGCAAATCATTAAGCAAGCAAAAATTCAAAATTGAAGTGGTTCCTTTAGGTAAGGTTGAAGAATTATACCAATATTTATTTTAACTTAGAGGTGTAATTATTTTTTAAATGATTGCCCAACTGAAAACTATAATCAGCAGTACCCTGCATCTTTTTTACCCGCATGTTTGTACAGGTTGCGGATCTGACCTGCTGCAGGAAGATCATTTACTTTGTATCAAATGCATTCATCAGTTACCTCATACCCATTTTGCAAATCTTGCAAACAACCCCATTGAAAAATATTTTTGGGGACGCCTGCCACTGACATCCGCATACAGCCAGTTTTATTTTTCAAAGGAATTTTTAATACAGCATCTGATACACCGGCTTAAATACCGGGGCGATACAGCGATTGGTTTTTACCTGGGCGGGATGATGGGAAAAACATTGCTGAAATGTGACCGCTTTAGTGCTGTTGACGCACTGATCCCTTTACCGCTTTTTGCAGAAAAAGAACATAAACGCGGTTATAACCAGGCAACGGTGATCTGCAACGGCATGGCGGCCGAAATGAATATCCCGGTTTTAAACAATGCTGTCATCCGCCGGCATGCCACCGAAACCCAGACCCGCAAACACCGCACCGAACGATGGGATAATGTAAAAGACAGTTTTAAAGTGGCAGCACCCGGCGAATTGAGCGGTAAACACCTCCTGCTGGTAGATGATGTGGTAACCACCGGTGCTACCCTGGAAGCCTGCGGAAATGTTCTACTCCGGGAAGATAATATAAGGTTAAGCATTGCTACTCTCGCTTATGCCAGTAAATAGTTTTAAAAAGATCCCGGTTGTTGCGACAGCCTGTTTTTGGAACAGGAGTCGCAAATCCCAACCGGGAAATGGCTATACTTTACATCCTTAACCCATCATGCCCTGTCTATATCTTTAAACAGCAACATATCTTTTACCTTTGATGATGCGCCCCGGTAGAAGCCGGTTTCATTTACATAACCGGCAGGATTCCTGAACGTGCCGAATAAAATATCAAACACGGGCAGGTCAGAATAATTATAAGCATGTACACCTTTGGCATGATGAACGGCATGGCTCTCGGGCCGCTGAATAATATAACCCAGCCATGCCGGCGTTTTAATATTGGCATGCTGAAATATGCTGAAGAAATTGGTCACCAGCAATACAATGGTGACCGCCTGGGCAGGAAGCCCCAGTATAAATGAGAAGCAGATCGTTCCCAGCAAGGTAAACCCGGTCATATCAAAAGGGCTGAAATAAAAAGCGCCGTAGGTATCCAGGCGTTCGGCACTGTGGTGCATCTGGTGAAATATTCTCCATAGCCGGTTACTGCTGTGCATGGACCTGTGCCAGATATACATGCCCAGTTCATACAATAATATTCCGGTGAGGGCTGCAAGCCCAACATGCATGTTACTGAGGTCAAGCCACGGTGACCCGGGAAGCCATGCTGCATAGAATAAAGGCAGGTAGCTTGACAGGAAAAAAAAGAAAAAGAATGAAACGATCCCTTTAACCTGCCAGTAAGGAATATGCGGCAGTTTGCGTGCAGGAAAAATGGCTTCCCATAAAATAAGGACCAGGTACATACCCAGGATGGACAATGAGACCGGGTCCAATAAAATGTCTAATGGTGTTGGCATAAAATATGTTTTAAAAAAAGTTAGAAAAAATCTTCCTCATTTGAATAATTAAAATTCGGCCCTGTATATCTCATAAACTGTATTCCAGTTAACCGGAGCAGCTTTGCAAACACGGTTCTTCTTCACGGTTCCGGTTCAATTTTATTTATAAATTCCGCCAGGTCTTTTGCAAATCTTCCGGGTTCCTCCCAGTGCAGTGCATGGCCGGTTCCTTCATAAACCACCAGCCTTGAATTTTTTATCGCAATGCTTAATTGATCCTGGTCTTTACGTGGACAGATGGCATCCCTGTCGCCCCACAGCAAAAGTGTAGGTTTATTGAATTGCTTCAGGGCATTTACAAAATCACTTTTTCCCCAACCCGCTGCCACACCCTTCCATACATGAGCCGGAACCTTTTGGCTCTCGCGGATAAACTGTTCAAGCATCACTGGCGGTATAGGCTTTTCGATGGTACTTTTCTGGAATTCAGCAATGAACAGTGAATCAACCGGGTCCTTTAATTCATCAATAACTTTTTTAAACTCGTACAGTCCTGGTTTCCTGTAATCGGAAATTGCACCAACCAGCACCATTGCTTTAACCAGCCCTGGATATTTTACCGCAAAACATTGTGCAATGGTACTTCCCATAGAATGGCCAACAATAACTGCCTCCTTTATGTCCAGTTGTTTCATGAATGCAGCAATGTCATCCGCAAAATCTTCCGGGTTGTAACCCCCTGCCGGTTTGGACGAGTTGCCATGGCCCCTTTGTGAGATCATATAAATATGCAGGGAAGCAGGCAGGTGGGTTATTGCCATATCATACGAATGCCGTGAATCTGTTATGCCATGAAGCATGATAACAGGTATGCCATTGGGGTGACCCTGTTCTGCATACTCCAGTTTTACATTGGCAGAAAGTTCAATGGTTTTAATTACCGGCTTCTTTTCTGCTGATGCTGCCGGGAGCACGTATTTCTGAATAAACCTTTTTGAAGGTTGTGACATTAAATGTTGTACAGAAATAATTAAGCAAAGCATTGCTAAACTGAATATCCATTTCATAATTCATTAAATTTTATGATGCAAATTTCAGTCTGATATGCAGCAAAAACAATCACCAGACCCGGTATTAAGCATCCCCTAAATGAGTTATGCCTGCCTTTATGATTCAAGTATAGAAATTAATTAAAAAAGCTAAGACGCTCAATGAGGACTTTGCTTTTTACCTGTTGTAATATTAATTACAGGGATTACGGTAAACCGTATGTATGTTGATACCTGTCTTTTGATGGCTGAATGATAAAAGGCCAGGTGCACCTAATCAAATGGCAACAGGTCCGGCATCAGGAATTCGTTTTTTGCAACCGCTGAAGTATAAATGTCTTTTTTATAATGTGCAGCCATCAGGTCTTTAAAATTGTATTTTAACCGGGGAAACTCAGCAATAAAATTTTCAAAGTTTTCTGAATGGGATCTTCGCATGAAATGATACACCGCGTTTATGGCTGCAACGGTCAGTGTTTTATTGTATTTACCGGAAGCGCCAAGCATGTTCACATAGTTTACAAGCTGGCTACAGATATTTTGAACCGCTTTTTCTTTTCCATATTTTTTAATATGTATCCAGGCCAGCCGTAAATGTGCTTCATGGCTGAACAGCGCAGAATCCAGGGTGCCATTTTCAAACTGTTCTTCAAATTCCGTATCGGCAAGGTTAAAATGTTTTTCCATGGTTAAGTTATTTATACGATCCTTTGATTGATGGCTTTGGCCACTGCTTCCGTCAGTGATGCCACATGCAGTTTTTCATAGATCTTTTTTACATGGCTGCGAACGGTCTCATAACTGATGCTGAGCTTATCTGCGATCATTTTATAGGCAAGCCCTTCCACGATACAGGCCAGTACTTCTTTTTCCCTTGGTGTAAGCTGATAATCCGGGGCTGCTTCGGGCTTTATATGTTGTGAAACCTGTTGCATTTTGTTCAATACCTTCCGGGCAATGGAAGGGCTCATGGGCGATCCCCCATATTGAAGGTCAGTGATGAACTCGATCAGTTTGGTATTCAGCTGGTTTTTCAGGATATACCCCGTTGCCCCGGCACAAACCGAATCAAAAACCCGGTCATCATCTTCAAATACCGTCTGCATCAGGATGAGGAGCTGCGGGAATTCCTTTTTCAGTGTTTTTACAGCTTCGATCCCCGTCATCCCGGGCATTTCAATATCCATCAGCACCACATCCGGTTTGGATTCCCTGATATCGTCTATGCAATCAAGCACATGGCTGTAAGAGCCGACTACTTCAAATCCGGGAACCGTATCCAGGAGCATGGTTATGCTTTCCCGGATATTTTTGTTATCATCAAATATGCAGATGCGTAAACCCATAAATAGTTATTCCATCAAAGTTCAGATAAAATATATAACCTGCCTATCCCCAAATCAGGTGACCCGAAACCGAAGCGTTATCGTGGTCCCAAGCCCCTCTTTACTCTCTATAGTGCAGGTTCCTTTCATTTCCGCAGCCCGGCGTTTCATGTTATTCAATCCGTTGCCCGAAAGCGACCTGGAGGCCTGGGTATTCATTTGCTGTACATCAAAACCCAACCCGTCATCCTTTACTATAAGTTCGATCTGCTGTTGCCATAAACGAATGCTGACGTTCAGATTTTTGCAGCCCGAGTATTTCAGCACATTATTGATCGCCTCTTTGAAGATCAGGTAAAAATTCTTACGTTTTTCCATGGCCAGGTTAATATGCAGCAAAGCATCATCATATGTAAAACTGAACAGGATGTTTTTTGTCTGCAACAATGGTTTTGCAAAGGATTCCATGCGCTGGAATATTTTCTCCATACTGTCGTTGCGGGGATTGATCGTCCACACAATATCATTCATCTCCGTGATCATTTCCCCGGAAGTATCACTGATCTTTTCCAATGTTCCCTGCAACTCATTATCCTGGTTCTTTTCCTTATAAATTTTGGCTACCTGGCTATAAACAGAAATACTGCTGAGCGTAGATCCAACACTGTCATGCAGGTCCTGCGCAATTTTATTCCGGATCGCCTGGCGTTTTAATAATTCATTGATGCGGTAACGGTAAAGGCCATACACAACAGCTGCCAGCAGTATTGCCGCTGCCACAAAAAACCACCATCGCTTCCAAACCGGTGGAATGATGCAGATCGTAATGGTTGTAATTTTATCGCTCCAGGTGCCGGGTGTTGCAGTTGCCCTTACCTTGAAAACATATTCACCACCACTTAAATTCGTGTAGGGAGCCTGGGTAAAAGATCCTGCATTGATCCAGTCCTGGTCCACGCCCTGCAGCATATACGAATACTGAACCGGAGCAGACGCTGCATAAAACGGTGCTGAAAAATGAAAGGTGAAAAAATTCTGATTGTGTTCCAGTGCTATTTCCTTTTGCTTAAGCAAATGGGAAAATGAACGGTTAAAGATCATGAAGTCGGTTAAAAAAACTTCGGGCTGCTGTTGGGCTGCAACGGTTTCATCGGGATCAAATGATATATAGTAACCGCGGCCGGCCACGTACATCCTGCCATCGCGGTTTTTATAAATATACCCTTTTACGCCACCTGTTTTCTCCACATCCGGCAACCCGGCATAGGTAAAGGTCCTTGCCCGGGGATCGAACTTCTGGAGACTGCCATTGCTGATGCTCCATATATTCCCCTGGTTATCGGTCTCCAGGCCTTCTATCAGGTTATTGACAGACCCGAAATGCTGAAAACTTTTATTTTCTGTATCGAAATAATTCAATCCGCCGCCATAGGTACTGATCCATAAATTACCGCTGCTGTCTTCCTTAATGTCAAACACATTGTTGTTGCTGATGCTGTTCTTATCCGACGGGTTGTTTATAAACCGCGTGTGCCCGTTTCCGTTCTTATTCAGCCGGATCAACCCGCCTTTGGCATTGGCCAGCCATAGATTGCCGTCGCGGGTCTTTATGATCTTACGGATGAGGTTATCGCTGATCCGGTAACGCTCAAGTATTTTTTTGACACTGTCTTTCCGGGATACCCAACGCTGTTCTGCAAGATCATAATAGGAAAAATAATGGCCATAGGGTACGGTAAGCAGCACCGGGTTACCATCGATGGTATCTTTTATAATGGAAACGATCCTTGATTCTATGAGTTTCTGCATCACTTCGTCCTTCTCCGTATTGGGCAATGCGGATACAGTACCTGACACGGCATCATACCTGAACAAAGAATAATCCGTACCCAGGTACACGGCACCGTTATCATCTTTAAAAAACCTGGTTATGGCCAGTGTTGATCCGCGGTAGGTTATTTTCCAGAATCGGTATGTACCATCCTTTTCCCTGAGGTAAAGCCCTTTACTCGTACCGATCCACAATTGACCAATTTCATCATGCAGAAAATCATAGATGAGCAATGGTTTATCATCCTGCCTGTCGTACAACGGCAGGAACTCCTGTTCAAATTTTTGATTTGCAGGATGGTAAATATTGAAGCCGTTATTGGTACCAAGCCATACGATACCGGCAGCATCTATATAAATACAATTGACCCGGTCGCCGCTCAGGGTTCCTTCCCGGGCAGGATCATGGCGGTAATTATAAAATTTACCGTTAACCGGGTCATATATATATAACCCAAAGTATTTTCCCCCGATCCAGATCCGTCCCTGCCTGTCTTCATTAAATGCCAAAGCTTCATCAGCTCCAAATGAAAACGGGTCATTTTTCCGGTTGATAAAATTTTCTTCCCGGTTGGTTGTGGCATTATACCGGTACACCGCCTTGTCCCAGGAACCAAACCAGATATGGTTCTTACTGTCTTTAAACAAACTGTTTACCACCACATGTGGCAATGCCGCATACACGTTCAGGTATCGCTGGTCTGCCTGCCACTGCAGGTTTTTTGGATCTACTTTTAAAATACTTCCCCCTTCCCTGCCTGCCCATATCATCCCGTTCCTGTCGAAAACAAGATCATAAATGGTCCAGGAACCCATACCGGCGGGCTGTAAAAAAACTTCTTTCTTTTTATCAAACCTGAGAACGGCGGCACCGCTGGTAGCAAGCCATAAAAAACCATCATGGTCTTCCAGCATTGCATTAACGATATTTACAGGAATACTCTTACCATCGCCGGGCTGATGTTTGAACTGGCGAAACTGGTTTTCGGGCTGCAGCCGGTGATCATACTTTGTAACCCCGCCATCAGCCGTTGCGATCCACAATACCCCTTCCTTATCTTCATGCAGATCGGTAATGGTATTTCCCGAAACAGAAGATGCCCGGCCGGGTATATTTTTAAATACCATGAAATTATTGCCGTCATACCGGTTCAATCCATCATCTGTTCCTATCCAGGTAAAGCCGCGTTTATCCTGTAAAATGCAATTCACTTTATTATTTGATAACCCGTTGGCATGGTTTAACCGTTTGAAATACAGGACAGGCTGTTGCGCATAACCGTCAGCAATTATTAAAAATAATACCGGCAACCCTATCCATCTTTTTATGCGTGAATTCATGATGAAAAAATACAAAAGAGTTTTGTGATTTCTAAACATAAAAAAAAGGGGCGGCAATAACAGCGGGCAACAGGCCATTCAGCAATTAAAACCCGGCCAACCCGTTATTCTGGCAAAATAAATTGTAGTTTTGTTCAGATGAAAAACAGCTTCATTTATTTTACAGCATCCGTTCTGCTGATCATGTTAAACTGCTCCTGCAAAAAGGAATCATTTATAACCAGTGAATATGCCCGCGTAACCATTACAGCCGATTCTTTAAAATACGACACTGTTTTTACCACAACGGGCTCTGTTACCAAATCATTCAAGATCATCAATGAAAACAACCAGAAACTCCGTCTCAGCAAGGTTCAATTGATGGGTGGCACAAATTCTGCCTATAAAATGAATGTTGATGGCATGGCAACCTATGAAATAAACAACCTGGATATTGAAGCCAATGACAGCATCTATGTTTTTGTATCGGTAACCATCAACCCCAATGCTGCCAACCTGCCCTTTATTGTAAGTGACAGTATCCTGGTAAACTACAATGGCAACAACCGTTTTGTACAATTACAGGCATACGGGCAAAATGCCCATTTTTTAAACAACCGGGTAATTACCGGAAACGTGGTGTGGACAAACAACCTGCCATACGTGATCCTGGGCAGTTTACGGATTGATACCACGGCCACATTAACCATTCAGCCCGGCTGCAAGATCTATTCGCATGCCAATGCCCCCTTTATAGTGGATGGCACGTTAACGGTTAACGGCACTTTTTTAAACCATGTTGTTTTTACCGGCGACAGGCTGGATGAAGGATACAAAGACCTGCCGGCCAGCTGGCCGGGCATTTATTTCAGGGGCAGCAGTAAAGACAATGTACTTGTGTTTGCAGTTGTTAAAAATGCCTACCAGGCCATCGTAACCGAAAAGCCTTCCAACAATGCAAATCCAAAAGTTATTTTAAAACAATGTATTGTTGACAATGCCTATGATGCAGGCATTTATTGCGTAAACAGCAGCCTGCAGGCTGATAACAGCCTGATCAGCAATTGTGGCAGCAATATCATTTTAAGCTATGGCGGCGTGTATAATTTTACACATTGCACTGTAGCTGCTTACTCAAATACATACCTTAACCATAAAAACCCGGTACTGAATGTAAATAATTTTACAGAGCAAAGCGGCACCCTGCTTACGGCAGACCTGAATGCTGTTTTCCGAAACAGCATTTTCTGGGGCAGCGAAGGACTGGTTGAAAATGAAGTTGTGGTGAATAAACAGGGAACAAACCCTTTTACTGTTTTATTTGAAAAAAATATTTACCGGGTAATGAATGATCCCGCCAACAGTACCCTGGCAAACAATTTAAAAAATGCAGATCCTATATTCGACACCATAGATGTAAATAAACGGATATTCGATTTCAGGATCTCCAAAAATGCATTTGCACCCGGGATCAATGCAGGTGTTTTTACCGGTTTTTTGAAAGACCTGGATGACAATAACCGGAATGTTGGGTTGCCGGATATGGGTTGTTATGAAAAACAATAGAATTGTTAAACCACAGTTAAGCCCGCACAATCTTTAAGTGCACCTGAACAATACCGTTTTAATTTCGTTAAACAATAAAAAGTAACTCATGATAAAGCTAATTGTCTTCAGTGCTGTGTTCATGTCCTGTGCATTACAGGCCAACGATAAAAAAACCGTTCCGCAAATAATAACCCCGGTTACCGCCACGTCTATCTATGATTTTAAAGTTGAGGCACTCGAAGGCGGCACCATTGATTTTGCTGCATTCAAAGGAAAAAAAATATTGATCGTAAACACCGCCAGTAAATGCGGTTACACGCCGCAATACGCAGACCTGCAAAAGCTGTATGTAACCTATAAAGAAAAACTTGTTGTGGTTGGTTTTCCTGCCAATAATTTTGGCGGACAGGAACCCGGGACCAGCCTCGAAATACGGGAATTGTGTAAAAGCAATTATGGGGTAACATTTCCGATGGCAGCTAAAGTATCTGTAAAAGGAGATGATATAGCCCCCATTTATAAATGGCTTTGCAGTAAAGCTGAGAACGGGGTAATGGATGCCGAGATCAGATGGAATTTTGGTAAATTCCTGCTGGATGAAAACGGCAGGCTGATGAATTATTTCCCCAGCAAGGTTACGCCTTTGAGTGAAGAGATCACCGGTAAACTGTAACCATGATAAAACTGGCAACCATTTCATTCGCATTTTTGTGGAGCAGCTTATTTTCAAAGCCTGCAGCCCCTCTTCAAACACAAACCATTTATGATTTTAAGGTGGAATCATTGAACGGCGGTACCATTGACTTTTCCGCATTCAAAGGAAAGAAAATACTGATCGTGAACACCGCCAGCAAATGCGGTTTTACGCCGCAGTATGAAGACCTGGAAGCTTTGTATAAAAAATACCAGGGCCGCCTGGTCATTATAGGCTTCCCGGCCAATAATTTTTTTTCGCAGGAACCCGGCAGCAATGAAAACATTGAGGCCTTCTGCAAAAAGAATTACGGGGTAACTTTTCCCATGGCTGCAAAAATATCGGTTAAAGGAAATAATATTGCCCCCATCTATAAATGGCTTTGCCATAAAACAGAGAACGGGGTAATGGATGCAAAGGTCTCCTGGAACTTTAATAAGTTTTTAATCGATGAGAACGGCAAACTCATTGGTCATTTTAAAAGCAAGGTGAAGCCGATGAGTGAGGAGATTGTGAGTAAACTTTAATTTTATTACTGTGAAATATTTATTCTTCATAACTATCTCACTTTTATTGATTGGCAATATCAGTGCTCAAATTCCAAAGAGCGGCTCTTATGTTTATAAATATTGCGACCTGGAGTATAATGCATGCATAAGTAAATGTATGATCAAGATCAATGGATATAAAATTTGGGTATATGCACCTGCCAATCTTACCGGACTAAAAGAAGGTGAACTCTTTGAAAGTGGAACACTCTATAAACACACCTCAGGCAAATGGGTAATAAGACCTTACAAGCAAAAATCAGTTGAGGTTTTTGAAGGTAGCAATGAGCCAATGCGTTGGATAGATTTCAAGAAAAAACAATTCTGGACTTTTTAAATTAACCTGTTCTCCAATCCCAACCACGTCTCTGACGTGAATACCCTGGTTTTGAGTTTTCAACTCAATCCACTTCAACTATCTTTGCTTCCATGCAATTCCAATCCATCACCGGGCAAAAAGAAACCAAAGAACAACTGGTACAAATGGTACAGCACAACCGGCTGAGCCATGCCTTATTGTTCCTGGGCAAGGAAGGAAGCGGCGCATTGCAACTGGCACTTGCATTTGCACAATATATAGTGTGCACCCCCCAACCCCCTGAAGGGGGCTTATTTGCAGCTTTTGAACCTAAAGCAGAAAGCTTAAACTCCTCTTTAGGGGCTGGGGGCAAAAACGACTCATGCGGCACCTGCCCCGCCTGCAAAAAAGCAAATGAACTCATTCATCCCGACATCCATTTCTCATACCCGGTCATCACCAAAAAGCCAGGTGAAAAACCGGTCAGCACCGATTTTATAAAAGAGTGGCGGGAGTTCATTGCCACAAACCCCTATGGCAATGTGTACGACTGGTTACAATTTATCGGCGCGGAAAACAAACAGGGTAATATTACTGCATCAGAATGTACGGACATCATACGTAAACTGAATTTAAAAAGTTTTGAAAGCGAGTACAAGATCCTCATCATGTGGATGCCCGAATTTTTAGGCAAGGAAGGCAACAAGTTATTAAAGCTCATCGAGGAACCCCCGCCAAATACGCTGTTCATACTGGTTGCAGAAAATGAGGACCTGGTATTGCCCACCATCATTTCCCGGACCCAGCTGGTGAAAATTCCAGCCCTTACCAACCTCGAAGTGGAAGCTTCGCTGGAATTAAAAGCGGGCGTAAGCATGGAAAAAGCCCAGCAAATTGCTGCCGTTGCAGAAGGCAATTACCGCGAAGCGCTTCAGTTATTACAGCACGCCGATGATGACTGGGAGTTGATGCTCCGGGAATGGCTGAATGCTATTATCCGGACCGGGCCCGTTGCCCAGGTAAAATGGATCGATGATACTGCCAAACTGGGCAGGGAAAAACAAAAACAGTTCCTCAAATACTTTATTCACCTGCTGGAAGAAGCAGTAAAATTAAGAGTTATCGGACCAACGGACAACCCACAGGGTTCAGTGAATGATTTTGCTGCCCGCCTTAATAAACTCTGCGACCTGGGCCAACAGGAGGCCATAATCAATGAATTGGACAAGGCCAGTTACTATATTGAACGCAATGCAAACGCAAAAATGCTGTTTCATGCCCTTTCCATCAGGATATATCATATTATTAACAACAAATCGTTAATTTTGGTGAACTGAGGATTTTGAACCGGGGCTTGGGTTTTACTATGTAAGATTATTTTGTAACCAACATATAATCAATATTCAACATCGTTGTGTCACTCACTTGTACGGCAAACCATACTTCGACATCGTTCAGAAAGTAAATTTGCCCGCCGAATAGAAATAATACTGTACAAGAGTGCAACGCCAATGAAGTATCATGGTAATTCTTCTGCCGGGCTACAAATATTTTCCTCATTTAAAATTTTTAATTTTTAATTCCTCAATGATATGGGATGTGGAAGCGGAGGTTGCGGAACCTCAAAAGACGGAGCTCCGGGTGGTTGCCAGAGTCATGGCAGTTGTTCAAGTGGCGGTTGTAACCGGATGAATGTGCATGACTGGCTGGCCAATTTACCTTTCAGCGACCCCGAAAGCGGTTGCAGAATAATAGAAGTGAGTTTTAACAATGGCAGCCGGAAAGATTTTTTCCGGAATACCACATTGCATTTTTACGAAAAGGGTGATATGATCGCTGTGGAAGGTGTAAGCGGTTTTGATGTAGGTATGGTAAACATGACCGGTGAACTGGTGCGTTTACAGATGAAAAAGCGCAGGGTGGATGAAAAAAGCCCGGAGATTAAAAAAGTGCTGCGCCGTGCTACGGAAAACGATCTTGCCAAAATGGTTGAATCAAAGTCAAGGGAAGCTCATATCCTGATCAGGAGCCGTGCCATGGCCCGCCAGCTGAAACTGGAATTAAAGATGGCTGAAGTGGAGCTACAGGCCGATGGGCGCAAAGCCACTTTCTTTTATATAGCCGATGACCGGGTTGACTTCCGGGAACTCATAAAACTTTATGCCGGTGAATTTAAAGTGAAAGTTGAAATGCGGCAGATCGGTGCCCGGCAGGAAGCCGGAAAAGTAGGCGGAATCGGGAGTTGCGGCCGTGAACTTTGCTGCAGCAGCTGGCTCACTGATTTTAAAAGTGTAAATACCAATGCAGCCCGTTACCAGAACCTGAGCATCAACCAGACTAAACTGAGCGGTCAGTGCGGCCGGCTTAAGTGTTGCTTAAATTACGAACTGGATACGTATATGGATGCGCTGCAGTTTTTCCCGGAAGATGCAGATATGATCGAGATGGCAAAGAGCCGGGCTTTCCTGGTAAAGAAAGATATTTTCCGGAACCTGATGTGGTACACAATGCCCGACAGTAATAAACAATATCCCTTAACCATTGAGCGGGTAAAAAAAATAAAAGAATTAAATAAGCAGGGCATACGCCCCGAAGACCTGGAGCCGGTGGAAGTGGTGAGCAACAAACCGAAAGAAATTGAACCTACCTATGCGGATGTTGTTGGGCAGATCAGTCTGAAAAGCCTGGAAAAAACAAGCCGTAAAAGGAGGGACCAGGAAAGAGGTTCGGGTCAGCAGGGAAGTAAACAAAGACAAAACCGTTCATCTGGCGGGCCCCGTGGTCAGAACCCTGCAACAGGCGGAGGCCAGAAACAACAGCCGCAGCAGGGACCATCCGGTCAAAACCGCTCAAAAGGACCAGGCGGAAACAGGCCAAACAGCAATAACCCCAACAGGCAATCATCGGGTGGGCCTGGTGCACGGCGCCCCGCGGATGGGCAGGGGCCGGGCAACAACCGCAACAGGCCGGGCAGGGGTAGTGCGCAGCAAAGGCCCAATCAAAATCCCGGGAATAACAGCGGGGACAAAAAATAACGAAGTTTTAAAATCAACGCCCGGTTTTACAGCAGGCGTTTTTTATTTTTGTTGAATAACATTGCCCATGTCCATTACAGCAGATAAGCTCACAAAAATTTACGGTTCACAAAAAGCGGTAGATGGTATATCCTTTACGATTGAAAAAGGAGAGATCGTTGGTTTCCTGGGCCCCAATGGCGCCGGTAAATCAACCACCATGAAGATCATAACAGGATACCTGGCCGCCAATGAAGGCACAGCAAAGGTTTGCGGTATTACAGCAGGTGAAAACAACAACGAAACCAAAAAGAAGATCGGTTATTTACCGGAAGCAAACCCTTTGTACCACGACATGTATGTGCGGGAGTACCTGGATTTTATCAGCAATATCCATGCGGTAAAAAATAAAAAGGAAAAAATAGAGGAAGTCATCAGAACGGTGGGCCTGTTGGCCGAAGCCAATAAAAAAACAGGCCAGTTGAGCAAGGGATATAAACAACGTGTAGGGTTAGCCGCAGCTTTGATACACGACCCCGAAGTATTGATCCTGGATGAACCCACCAGCGGGCTGGACCCCAACCAGATCGTGGAGATCAGGGAGGTGATCCGGAAACTGGGTACGGATAAAACGGTATTATTTTCCTCGCACATTTTACAGGAAGTACAGGCCATCTGCGACCGGGTGATCATTATAAACAAAGGCAGGATCGTGGCCGATGACAAATTGAGCAGCCTGCTGGGTAAAAAACATATTAATGAATTGAGGCTGGAATTAAAAGAGGTTGTGACCGAAGATGTTTTTGACGGCATTGAAAATATAAACCGGCTTAATGACAATGCCTGGATATTTAAAACAGACGATGCCGACAGTTTAAAAAGAAAGCTGATTGGGATCACTTTGAATAAAAATCTGAATATTGTTTCTTTACAAAGTGAATCTTCAGGAAATTTAGAAGATATTTTCAGAACTTTGACCACCGATCAACCAATAAACTAATAAACTAATAAACCAACTAACCAAAATGAGCTACATCGCTTCCATTCATGCCCGCCAGATCTTAGACAGCCGCGGAAACCCAACCATTGAAGTTGATATATTGACCGAAAACGAACACCTGGGCCGTGCCGCAGTGCCAAGCGGCGCCAGTACCGGTATTCATGAAGCGGTAGAATTAAGGGACGGTAATAAAAAACTGTATGGGGGTAAAAGTGTGCTCAAAGCCGTAAAAAATGTAAACACGGTACTGACTGATAATTTACTCGGTTGGGATGTTGCCGATCAAACCGGCATTGATGCCATGATGATCGCACTGGACGGCACTTCCAACAAATCGAAACTGGGCGCCAATGCCATGCTGGCAATAAGCCTGGCCGTGGCCAAAGCAGCCGCACTGGAAGCAAACCTTCCCTTATACCGTTACATTGGAGGAACCAACGCAAGGATCCTGCCCATTCCGATGATGAATATTCTGAACGGGGGATCACATGCCGATAATAAAATTGACTTCCAGGAATTTATGGTGATGCCTGTTGGCGCTTCCTCTTTCAGCGAGGGTTTACAATGGGGGGTTGAGATATTCCATACTTTGAAAACGGTACTCAAGAAAAAAGGATATTCCACCAATGTAGGTGATGAAGGCGGTTTTGCACCCGATATACAAAGTAATGAGGAAGCCATTGAAACCGTCATGACGGCCATTACTGCAGCCGGTTTTAAAGCCGGGTCACAAATAGCCATTGCACTCGACCCGGCCGTTAGTGAAATGTATGACAAGACAAAAAAAGTATACCATTTTCACAAGAGTGACGGCAAAAAATTAAGCAGCGAAAAAATGGTTGATTACTGGGCCAACTGGGTTAAACAATACCCCATCGTTTCCATTGAAGATGGCATGGCAGAGGATGACTGGAAAGGCTGGAAGTTACTCACGGATACCTTAGGCAAAAAAATTCAACTGGTAGGTGATGATCTTTTTGTGACCAATGTAACCCGCCTGGAAAGAGGCATTAAAGAAGGTGTTGGAAACGGCCTGCTGGTAAAAGTTAACCAGATCGGCACCGTAACCGAAACCATCAATGCGGTTAGCATGGCACAGCAAAATGGGTACAATACCATTATGAGCCACAGAAGCGGCGAAACCGAAGACAGTACGATTGCCGACCTGGCAGTTGCCTTAAATTGCGGCCAGATAAAAACCGGCTCAGCATCCAGGAGCGACCGGACGGCTAAATACAACCAGCTGATCAGGATCGAAGAAATCCTGGGCGACAGTGGAATTTATCCAAAAGGAAAGATTAAATTTGGGAAGCAGTAAAAGAAAAGGTTGTTCGTTG
>CAZBIK010000026.1:0-19159 GCA_964491955.1 uncultured Ferruginibacter sp. | reverse complement strand
GGATACACCCATCGGTTTCATTTTTACAGAAGTAGTACAAATGAACTGGGAAAAACACATACCCCTGATCGTTGATTTCTGGGAAACGATCATACTGGATAACCCCGTTTATAAGAAGAACGCCATGGAAGTTCATTATGACCTGAATAAAAAAATATCTTTACAAAAAGAACATTTTACCAGCTGGCTCCTGCTGTTCGGAAATGCCATTGATGAATTGTTTGAAGGAAAAAAAGCTGAGCTGGCAAAAACAAGGGCCAGGTCAATTGCAGATGTGATGTTCTTTAAAATGCAAAATGCCAATAAGGGCATTTAATATGGCGGGCTTATGTTCCGGAGAACAATTCCAGTGTTGAAAAATTAAAATATACAATGCAATTAAACTGGATCTTTAAACATTTTAATGAACTGACCGCAAAAGAACTGTATGCCATTTTACAGTTAAGGAATGAGGTTTTTGTGGTAGAACAGAACTGTGTTTACCAGGATGCAGACGGAAAAGATCCGGATTCTTTACATCTTTGCGGCTGGGTTGAAGATAAACTGGCCGCCTATACACGGATCATTCCCCCGGGCATTTCATATACAGAAGCAAGTATTGGCAGGGTTGTTACTTCACCGGCATACCGCAACACAGGCATAGGCCGGCAACTCATGGAAGAAAGCATCAGGCTTACTTTCAGCGAATTTAAGGGTTCGCAGATCCGGATCGGGGCACAGGTTTACCTCACCGGATTTTACCATTCCCTGGGTTTTATAACCACCGGTGAAGAATACCTGGAAGATGGAATTCCACATATTGAAATGATTTTGCATAAATAATTCCCCCGTAATAAACAATAAGTTTACCGTTTCACCGTTTTTCAAGCGTGGTTCATATATATTATCCTGAATTACAAAGGATGTTTTATCAACCATTATCCAATATCAATAGAAAGACTAAACCTGATCTGTAATGAAACCAATTGTACACCAGTTTGTGGTAAAAAGGGCAATACTGCTGCTTATCGTTCTCGCATTGTTTTCCAAATCACATGCACAGGCCTTTCTATTTGGTGAAAAAGTTAAATGGGAAGTTGGATTTAATTTTGGCCCCAGCTTTTTTTTAGGTGACCTGGGTGGTAATTCAGGCAAAGGCACCAACAATATGAAAGACCTTAATTTTGAATTCACCAAGCTCATGAAAGGCGTCTTTCTGACCATGTATCCAAAAAACTGGATCGGGTTAAGACTGGCTGCCAATATAACCTACCTGGAAGGTGACGATGCTGTCATCAATACAACCGGTATAGATGAACTCTGGCGCAAACAGCGCAACCTTGATTTTAAAACAAATGTTTTTGAAGGCTCCCTTTCACTGGAGATTTTTCCAACCATGTTACTGAACAGGAATTCGGAATATGAACCCCGGTTCAGGCCATATGTCATGGGCGGAATCGGTGTTTTCAATTTTAATCCAAAAGGATCCATCACAGATGCCTCGGGCAATAAAACATGGTACCAGTTACATCCTTTAAGGCTGGAAGGCCAGGGAATGCCTGAATATCCATACAGCAAACCTTATAATTTAACACAGATCAATATCCCTTATGGCGGCGGCTTAAAATATTATGCTTCCGAACGCATCAATATCAGCGCAGAGGTCTTATACAGGAAAACCTTCACCGATTATATCGACGATGTAAGTACCCGGTATATAGATCCCAATAATTACAGCAAATACCTGTCTGCAGCCGATGCTGCCCTGGCCTATAAGTTATCCGATAAATCCATTGGTATCATTTATCCCGGTATGACAAGGTATCCGGCCGGCACTCAAAGAGGCGACCTGAAAGATGCTGACACGTATTTTACCATTGTGATGAAACTCGGGATCAGGCTTGGAGAAATTTATGACAGCCCGTTTGCGAGGAGGGCCGCCAAACAAACCAGGTGCCCGGCTATTTATTAAACCCAATTCCTAAAACCAAACAATATGAGTAACAATTTACAAATCAACCCCGGTTCTTACAAAGCGATTATAATCTTTGCTACCTGCCTGGTGCTGGTTATTCAGCTTTTTAAATAAATCTTTAAGTGTAGGTGATCCAACAGAAGTTTGACCCCCGAGGATAGTTAAGGATATTTTAATATCCGCAAATTACCCCTGAAACCACAACTTTAAAATTTCGTTGAAATCTCTTACACTTATACTAATTACAAATCCATGTTAACCACATGGATTTTTTTATTTCAGTTCTGCCTGTAAATATTTCCCGGTAAAGCTTTCTTTAATTTTAACCAGGTCCTCGGGCACCCCCTCAAACAAAACCCGGCCACCACCATCACCGCCTTCTGGGCCAATATCAATGATATGGTCGGCCACTTTTATCACATCCATATTGTGTTCGATCACCAATACCGTATTGCCCCGGTCAACCAGTTTATTGATCACATCCAGTAAATGCTGTATGTCCTGGAAGTGAAGCCCGGTTGTTGGTTCATCAAGGATATAAAATGTTTTGCCGGTATCTTTTTTACCCAGCTCGGTTGATAGTTTAACCCGCTGCGCCTCTCCCCCGCTAAGGGTTACAGCACTTTGTCCCAGGGTAATGTATCCCAGCCCAACATCCTGCAACACTTTTATTTTACGGTAGATATAGGGTACTGCCTGGAAAAATTCCACCGCTTCATCCACGGTCATGTCCAGCACGTCGCTGATCGATTTCCCTTTGTAACGGATCTCCAGGGTTTCGCGGTTATAACGCCGGCCATTGCATTTTTCGCAATGCACGTGTACATCGGGTAAAAAATTCATTTCAATGATGCGCATGCCACCTCCTTCACACACATCGCACCTGCCGCTTTTTACATTGAAAGAAAACCGCCCTGCTTTATATCCCCGTATTTTTGCTTCAGGCACCATGGCAAACAAGGTCCTGATATCGGTAAAGAACCCGCAGTAAGTAGCCGGGTTGCTGCGCGGAGTTCTGCCGATCGGGCTCTGGTCGATCTCGATCACTTTGTCGATATGCTCTAAACCTTTAATGGTTTTATATTCCAGCGGGTTTGCCTTTGAATTATAACAGAACTTGCTCAACAGGGGATACAATGTTTCATTCACCAGGGTGGATTTGCCGCTTCCGCTGACACCCGTAACCAGTATTAATTTACCAAGCGGGAATTTAACCTGCACATCCTGTAAATTATTTCCCTTCACGCCCGTTAACCCGATAAACTTTCCATTCCCTTTCCTGCGTTCAGCCGGTACGGCAATACTTTTAGTACCCTGTAAATACTGCGCAGTTTCCGATCCCGAGTTTAAGATCGTTTGTGGTGTACCGATAGCCACAATTTCGCCGCCGTGCTTTCCGGCCTTCGGACCGATGTCGACCAGGTAATCCGAAGCCAGCATGATATCCTTATCATGTTCCACAACCAAAACGCTGTTGCCGATGTCGCGTAAATGTTGCAATGCCCCGATAAGCCGCTGGTTATCCCGCTGGTGCAAACCAATACTGGGCTCATCCAAAATATAGGTAATGCCCTGCAACTGGGAACCGATCTGTGTTGCCAGCCGGATCCGCTGCGACTCTCCGCCACTAAGGCTTTTGGAAGGCCGATCGAGAGAAAGATAGGTTAACCCAACATCCAGCAAAAACTGAAGTCTTTCCCGGATCTCTTTCAACACATCTTTGGCAATGGCGTTTTGCCTGTCATCCAGCCGCAGTTCGATACCATCAAACCAGGCTGCCAGGTTATCCAGGTTTAAATGACTCAACTCGGCAATATTCCTTTTATCTATTTTAAACCAAAGGCTTTCTTTTTTTAACCGGGTGCCGTTGCAGGATGTACAGGGCGCCAATAGCATGAATTTTTCAACCCAGCTCCGCAACATTTCTGAACTTTGTGAAGAACTGAACCAACGTTTCAACATGGGAAAGATCCCCTCATAACTGCCGGTATACAATTCCGGAACAGATTCATCACTCATATCCATTTCCAGTTCAGGGTTGATTTGCTGGTCACCGTACAAAAGAAGGTCCAGCTGCGCCTTTGGCAGATCTTTGATCGGTTTTATTAAATTGATCTTATGTTTTTTTGCAAAAGCCACCACCTGCTGAAAAACACTGGCATCCCGCTCTTCACCCAACGGCACGATACCGCCTTCTGCAACACTTATGGATGTATCGGGCAACACTTCATCCATATCAATGGTATATACATTGCCCAGGCCCCTGCAGGTGGGGCATGCACCGTAAGGAGAATTAAATGAAAATGCATTGGGTGAAGGTTCTTCATAACTGATGCCGGTTTCTTCACACATCAGTTGTTTGCTGTACATAACCTCCCTAAACCCCACCAAAGCAGGGGCTTCAGACTCCGATGAATTTTTAGATACTTTTTTTATTCCAGTGTCTTGCCCTGCCCCCCCTTCAGGAGGCTGGGGGGCAACAAACATCAGGTCCTTACCAAGTTGCAGTGTTTTTTGCACACTCTGGCTCAGCCTGAATCTCATTTCATCAGTTACAGCCAGCCTGTCTACCACCACTTCTATATCATGAATTTTGTAACGGTCAACCTGCATCCTCGGTTTAAGGTCCATCACTTCACCATCAACCCGTACTTTTAAATAACCTTTCTTGCGGATATCCTCAAACAGTTCGCGGTAATGGCCTTTCTTCCCCTGACCAATGGAGCCAGCAAACTTATTTTTTGATCTTCAAATTTTTCAAAGATATTGGTCACAATTTCCTCCTCGCTGAACTTAACCATCTTTTTCCCGGTGTTGTAACTGTAAGCCTCACCCACCCTGGCATAAAGCAGCCTCAGGAAATCATAGATCTCGGTTACTGTGCCAACCGTGCTCCTCGGGTTTTTATTGGTGGTTTTCTGTTCGATGGAAATAACGGGCGATAAACCGGTGATCTTATCTACATCCGGCCGCTCCATATCACCCACAAACTGGCGTGCATAGGCGCTGAAACTTTCCATGTACCGGCGTTGCCCTTCATTATAAATGGTGTCAAAAGCCAGTGATGATTTACCACTGCCGCTTACACCGGTGAACACCACCAGTTTATTTTTAGGGATCTTTATATCAATATTCTTCAGGTTATGTTCCCTTGCCCCAAATACTTCTATAAAATGATTATCGATGATGTCTTCAGAAGAAGCTTTTTTTACTTTCGCCATGTGCATTTACTTGCGTTAAAGATACAAACAAATTACACGATGATTTGTTGGAGGAGCCTTTGTTCTGTATTTTCGCCTTTCAATTAAATGTATGTTATTTAATTTATTTGGAAAAAAGGATGAAGGGCCGGCAGACCCCGTTTTTGTTGACAGGGCCTATATGACAACGGCTGCCAAAATGAATGCCTGTGCAGCATTGGCGAAAAAAGAACCCGGGCATATCTTTATCTGCTGGTTTGCCGGCACTGCTGTTCAGTTTAAGGAATTTTTCAGGCAGCAGGGTTTGGATGAAAACCTCATTGTTGAAACACATCACCTGCACACATCCAAACTTCAAAATAAAATACCCGTATTTGTGGAACATTATCCCCTGCATACAAAGGAAAGGGAGCTGATCAAAAACTGGGATGCAGGGAACATCGTTGTGTACAGTGCCCTGGATGAGCCGCTGTTCAAACATTTCGGCAGCGAAAAAATGATCCCGCTGATGAAAATGCTGGGCATGAAGGAAGATGAAGTAATCGAACACAGCATGGTCTCCAAATCCATCATCAAAGGTCAGGAAAAAATTGCAGAACAGGTCTCTATGGAGCAATCTGCCGCATCCCAGGAAGAATGGATGCGGAAGAATATAAAATAATTTGCCTGCTAAAACCCTTTGCTGTAAAGCATTTCAGCCTTTACAGAAAATTTTTTGTATTTTTTATTTGGCAGTTTCAAATTTCCGCATATATCTTTGTACCAGTTCTTTAATATCACTTATCAAGAAAGGCAGAGGGTAATGGCCCGATGAAGCCTTGACAACCTACTTTATTGTAATCCTTCGACAAGCTCAGGATGACAATACAGAAAGGTGCCAATTCCATCCCGATTTTATCGGGACAGATAAGTCAGATCCAAAGCTTACAAAAATACTTCAACATATTTAAAGCTCATCTGATTTACCGGATGAGCTTTTTTAATTCTGAGCGTAGTCGAAGAATGCTGTTCGCAGTTCGAGCGTAGTCGAGAACATGAACAAACGACTTAAATTTTTTCAGAAATAATTACACTCTTCCCGTAAGGTTGTTCACTTGTTAAGTGATTAAACAGAACCTGTTTAACACCATTTATTTAAAAATTAAAACAAGACCAATGAGCAACGCAACCCAACTCATCCACAGCATCCCCGTAGATCCATTAACCGGAGCCATCAGTGTTCCCATTTATCAAACCAGTACCTATGTGCAGGATGCACCGGGTGTAAACAAAGGTTATGATTATGCACGGAGCAACAATCCAACAAGAGGAACTTTAGAAAGCATTATTGCACAACTGGAAAAAGGAACTGTTGGCATCGCTTTTGGCAGCGGTCTTGCCGCCATTGATGCCGTGGTTAAATTACTGAAAAGCGGCGATGAGATCCTGGCCGTAGATGATATTTATGGCGGTGCATTCCGCCTCTTCACCCATATTTACGAAAAGTTCGGGATCACTGTAAATTATGTGGACACCACAGATGCTGCAAATGTTTTCAATGCCATCACACCCAATACAAAACTCATCTGGCTGGAAACGCCAACAAATCCTACATTAAAAGTGAGCGATATTGAAGCCATTGCAAAGATCGCAAAAGCCAATGCCTGTTTACTTTGCGTGGATAATACTTTTGCATCACCCGCCTTACAACAGCCTCTATCGCTGGGAGCTGATCTTGTAGTGCACAGCGCAACAAAATACCTGGGCGGCCACAGCGACCTGATCGCAGGGCTTGTTGTTGCCAAAGAAAAAGAGGTGGGCGAAAAAATAAAATTCATACAAAATGCAAGCGGTGCCATCCTGGCTCCTTTCGACAGCTGGCTCGTGATCCGGGGCATTGAAACCCTGCACCTGCGTGTACAACAGCACTGCCGCAATGCGCAGGCCATTGCTGAATACCTGCTGACAAACCCTGCAGTTGACCAGGTTTATTATCCCGGTTTAACTACACATCTCAATCATGAGATCGCCAAAAAACAAAGCAAAGGCTTCGGAGGTATCGTTTCCTTCACTTTAAAGAACGATACTGAAGATGCTGCCACGGCATTTGTAACCGCAACACATTATTTTAAACTGGCCGAAAGCCTGGGTGGAGTAAAAAGCCTGCTTTGTCATCCTGCTCAAATGACCCATAAAAGTATTCCGGCTGAAAAGAGAAGGGCTGCCGGAGTTGCAGATAGTTTGATACGCCTCAGCGTTGGCCTTGAAGAAGTAGCAGACCTTGTGGCTGACCTGGAGCAGGCATTTACAAAACTGAAAATTGAAAAAGAAAATTTTGAACCCAGCATAAATGCATAACTCAATCCAAATAACAGAAAGAATGTCAAACAAATATTTAACCATCGGCCTCTTCGGTTTCGGCGTTGTAGGCAAAGGCCTGTATGATGTGCTGCACACTACACCTACCCTGCAGGCAACCATAAAAAAAATAGTTATAAAGAATCCCGAAAAGAAAAGAAGTATTGCTGCTGAAAACTTTTCAGCCGATGCTGCTGATATCCTCAATGATGACAGCATCAATGTAGTGGTTGAACTGATCGATGATGCGGATGCTGCATTTGAAATTGTGAGAACCGCTTTGCAAAAAGGAAAATCGGTGGTCAGTGCCAATAAAAAAATGATCGCCGAACATTTTGAAGAACTGCTGCAGCTGCAGCAGGAGAATAAAACGGCATTATTATACGAAGCGGCCTGTTGCGCCAGCATGCCCATCGTGCGCAACCTGGAGGAATATTATGACAACGATCTTTTAAAATCGATCCGGGGAATCATAAATGGGTCAACCAATTTTATCCTGACCAAAATCTTTGAAGAACAACTGGAATTTAAAACAGCTTTGATCCTGGCGCAGCAACTGGGCTTTGCAGAAAGTGACCCCAAACTGGATATTGGCGGTTTTGATGCGGCCAATAAGCTCAGTATCCTGCTGGCGCACTCATTTGGTGTAATTGCCGGGCCAACGGATTTTATTTTCAATGGCATAGAAAATATTTCTTTGCCGGATGCCCTGGTGGCCAAAGAAAAAAAGTACAGCATCAAACTGGTGGCCCAGGCGAAAAAATTAAGCAATGGAAAACTGGCCGCTTTTGTATTGCCCCAGTTTGTAACTGCAAAAGACGACCTGTACCATGTACAAAATGAGTTTAATGCTGTGACTACCGAAAGTACATTTGCCGACTCCCATTTTTTTAAAGGAAAGGGTGCCGGTGCTTTTCCAACCGATTCGGCCGTGCTCAGCGATATCTCAGCACTGGGATACAACTATAAATACGAATACAAAAAGATCTTCCACCAAACCGATACTGTGCTCAGCAATGATTTTTATCTAAAGGTCTTTATCAGTGTTGATGATCTCATTAAAATTGATAAGCATGAATTTGAGTGGATCGAGGAATGGCACAATGAATTGAACCGCAGCTGGCTGATCGCAGTCATTCATGCAGAAAAATTATATACTGCTGAATGGTGGAAACAGGAAGGAGTATCCCTGGTACTTTGCCCGGATGCGGTCATTGAAACGGTGGAATATAAAAAAATCAGTAAACGCAGCCTGGAACTGGCAGGAGTGGTATAAAATAAAAAAGCACCAAGTCTGATTCTTACTCCATAATTGCTTACTTCGTAATCTTACTAACCCGGTGCTTCCGCATGATTGGTTTTCATCTTTTTTCGACTTCCATCTTTTGAAGGACTTCCATCTTTATAAAAACTATTCCCGCTCAATTGGACAATAAAGATAAGTTATAAGATCCCTGTTCTGCAAATTATTGAGCGTTATGTTTTGCACCTGTTTAGCACATATTTATGCACATGATTGAACATAGAAAGTATAATCAGCCAGTCATTTCTTTAAAAAAAAACCGCCGTTTAAAATAACGGCGGTTCTGTATCGAAAATAATCTTTTATTCAGCCCCATCAATATGGCCCCTTGCAACTGCATAACTGCCAACTTTTTTCCCGGTAGTTATCCCAACTTCACAATCGCTGCGGTAATGTATGGCACCATACATACGAGATACAGAAGCTTCAGTTGCCATATCCAGGTATTGCTGTGCATTAGCAGGGATTATATAACCCAACACAGTAGCTGCGGCACCACTAAACGTACTGTGGCCTGAAATATAGGACGGAAAATTAGGCAGCCCAATGCTGGTTTTTATACGGGGGTCCACCTGCATCGGGCGTGGATTAAAGTAAAAATTCTTTGCATCCCAGCAGGCAATACCGGCATCCATAATAGACATATTTAATAAGGCCATATTACGGGCCCACCTGGCTTCGCTGAAATTTTGCTGTGCAAAATCATTGGAAGCAATATAATTCCAGTGGCCCGGTGGTGTGTAGGTTCTTAAACCATCGGCCCAAAAATTGGCAATCCTCAATTGTTCCCGCGTAAGGTTTTTGGTTATTTGATATATCTCTTCAGTTTCATCTCTGAACTTTTGTGAACTTGTGGATGGCGGCGGGCCGGGACGTATGGCATTTACCAACGTTGCTGAATCAAACAGGAAAGCCCTAACAGCCCCAAAAGCAGGCAACATGGGTGGCCGCTCGGGTGTTTCCAGGCTCATCCAGGGAATTTCGCCCCGGTTTATACAATCCTGTTTTAATTTTGCCCAAAGCGTTGCATTACCTGCTGCAGCCCCGGCCCTGTCGGTACGGGCACGCGTAACAAATTTAGCGGCAATTAATTTTCCCAATGCCTCACCTGCATCCAGGTCGCTTCGCACATTAGCCCCTGCAATTAACCTGGCCCTTTTATGTTCTTCTGCACGCTGGTTAATATAATCCTGGTCGCCCGGGAACATCAGTTTTAATATTTCAACACTGGCGCCCAGTACGGCTGCATCTTCACTTGGGTAAGAGGGCAAAGTTGATTTTGGCAACAAAGTCTGAATATTGGCATCCACTACAAATGGAGCAGGGCGGTTGTATTGTTGCTTGTAAAAATATGCCCCTACACAGGCATCATATTGTGCCGCGCTTAAATAAGCATAGGCCCTTGCTGCATAAGGCGGATTGGCAAAAGGAAAAGTTGGATAAGCCAATGGATTGTTGGCACTTGGAAAAGGGTAACTGCCATCGGGGTTCTGGTATGGTGGCAGGTTATGCAACGCAACCAGTTCACGCATGATCTCATTCCAGCGCAAAACTGCGCCTGCTCCCCAGTATTTCACCAGGTTCTTTTCCTCGTTGGTTAACTCACCCTGGAAACTTTTTATTTCATTAAGCTGAATGATGTAATCCGGCGATGTGGTTGCAATAGGTGCCGGGCATGCAAACTCATTGGCAGTGGTTAACAAAATCGGCATCCAGGTACCTGCATTGGCATCTACACGTGTTGGGTTGATCATCGGGTAATCCATATTCTGTTCTACAATATCTTTTGAACAGGAATTGAATACAACCGAAACGGTAACCAGTAAAGCCAGGATTGAAGTAATTAAAAATATTTTTTTCATGTGTTAATTTTTATTGATTTTGGTCACATGGAATTCGCCAATTAACATTTCGGTTGGTATCGACTTTTGTTTAGGCTCATTTCATAATTATTTTTTTTTCGGATTTACCGTCTTCCTTTTTTTCTTTTTTCTTTTTTTTGCTGAAGTCTAAAATGTAAAATACTCCTGCATTAAAACCCGTAGCCTGCCCAACATTTCTTCCGGTAACAGTTGTACTGCCGTTTGCAACAATGGAAAGCCCGTCCACCGGAGTTTCATATTTTACATTTATACCAATGCTTGTTGCATTCATTTTATTACTCAGGAATGGCATGCCGTTCCTTGGAATATCAAAACCTCCAAGCGTGGTCCATTTATTGAAAATGGCTTCTGCGATCCAGGTCTCACTTCTGTAACCTGCCCTGAAATTCAATTGGGAAGCATCCGGCATTCTTACTTCATTGGAATAATGCATTTCAGTTGTGTAATAGGTATTCCTGTCTATGGTTACATTGCTGCGGGATATATAGGCATAGGATGCTGTGGCAAACCAATGGCCTCTTTGATAATCTGCCATCAAACGGATGGTTGCATTTTTACTATGCAGCCCGATAGATAATGGCAAAAAATCTGCATTGTAATTTGATACCGGTGTTGAATACCCCGCTATTAAAATTGCCTGCAGTTCGCCCTGGGCAAGGCGTTTTTGATATGCCACCCATTTTACCAGTAACGACAGGTCCTGCAGCCCTTTTTGGCCGGCCATATTTCCTGAACTTGTTTTGGTTTTTATGTAGGGCAAACCAAAAAGTACATTTATTCTGCTGGTGATGCCATAATTACCCATCAGCATAAAGTTGGTAGTGGATACCCTGCCCATGTTGAGGTTTTCCCGTTTTAAAGTTCCCTCCCAGTAATTTTTCCAGCTGCTGTAACCCGCGGTGGGGCCCACACAGAAAAAGTTTTTCTGCATCATTAAACCGTCAATATCAGTTTGGGAAAATGATTTTTGAAAAAATGAAACGGAAATAAATAGTAGCAGGTATAATTTTCTGCTCATATGCATAATGTTTTAGTTTCTGTCAGCAATATTACCAGTTGCCTTGTTTAATCAAAGATATTAAATTATGCCTGTTCAATGAACAAGCCGATGATATTTAAAGCTAGAATACTGCTCCTCAATGAATTATAAACCACAATCAAATTGTATCAGGACAGGAGTCAATGATCATTCAGCGGCAATCCCCTTTTCTGAAACTCGGTCCAGTTCAGGTATTCCGGTGCAACGCGGTGTTCTACCATGGTTATGCATTCATTAACCGGGCAAACCAACTGGCATAAATTACAGCCCACACATTCATCTTCTTTAATGGTATAGGTATTATAAGGTTTCCCATATTCCATATTGATGGATTGATGGGATGCATCTTCGCAGGCGATATAACAAAGCCCGCAACGGATACATTTATCGGGGTTTATCTTTGCAATGTGGTGGTAATTGATATCCAGGTCTTCCCAATGGGTGATCTTTTCTACAGATTTGCCAATAAAATCATCCAGGGTTTTAAATCCTTTTTCATCCATCCAGTTATTCATGCCTTCGCACATGTCTTCCACGATCCTGAAACCATGGTTCATGGCTGCTGTACAAACCTGTACATTACTGGCGCCTAATAACAGGAACTCTACGGCATCTTTCCAGGTACTTACACCACCAATACCCGAAACCGGGACTTTTGATGTGGTTGGATCCTGTGCAATGGTAGTGAGCATTTTTAATGCTATGGGTTTTACTGCAGGGCCGCAATATCCGCCAAAAACAGATTTACCGGCAACATATGGATTGGGTACCAGCGTATCCAGGTCAATACCTGTTACAGATTGAATGGTGTTGATCAATGACAAGGCATTGGTGCCTGCTTCAACAACCGCTTTACCGGTAGGCACAACCGAATGAACATTGGGTGTTAGTTTGGTTATCACCGGGATATGTGCCGCTTCCATCACCCATTCCACCACCATCCTGGCAATTTCCGGGTCCTGGCCAACTGCGGCGCCCATGCCTCTTTCCGTCATACCATGCGGACAACCAAAATTCAGTTCCAGCCCGTGGGCGCCGGTATCTTCAACTTTTTTGATCAGTTCATGCCAGCTGCTTTTATCATTATCCGCCATCAGTGAAACCACCATGGCCCGGTCGGGAAAAAGTTTCAGGCATTCCGCTATTTCTTTCAGGTTCAGGTGAAGCGGCCGGTCGCTGATCAGTTCAATATTATTAAAGCCCATCATTTTTCTGCCGCCAAAATTCACGGCTGAGTAACGCGATGAAACATTCTTTACCTGGCTGCCCAGTGTTTTCCAGACCACCCCACCCCAGCCTGCTTCAAAAGCCCGGAGTACATTTATTTTTTTATCAGTAGGCGGAGCACTCGCCAGCCAGAAGGGGTTGGGTGATTTGATGCCGAGGAAGTTTGAATGTAATGAGGCCATTGCTTTCTTTTTTTGCCACGAATGCACGAATTTGCACGAATGGTATTGATAATTCTTTTATTTCAACACTAATTTGAATTGCTACGAATGCACGAATGAGTGCTAATAGGAATTTATATTCGTGTTTGTTCGTGCATTCGTGGCAACCTATTTAATATACTATTCTTTTGTAATCGAGTTTGCCCCTTCCGAAATTAATGAGCAACGCAAGCCTGTTGCCAGACACTTTTAAATAATTAATTACCTGGGATATGTGCTCATCAGTAATTGTCTTTACACATTTTACTTCCAGGATTATTTTGTCAAGCAAAACAAAATCAGCATAAAATTTATGTTTCAATAATCTTTTTTTTAATAAACAAGATACTCTTTCTCTCTCCTGTATGTCATACCTGCAATTTCAAATTCAATTTCCAGGGCATCTTTGTAAACAATTTCAGAAAATCCATGTCCTAATTCATTATGTACTTCCATACAGGCGCCAATTATATGGTAGGACTTCTTCCTTGAATATTAATTCGTTCATGATCATAGGGTTTTAATGATGAATAAATAATAAGTCTTCAAAAAAAAATTAATCTTTGCTTTCTTTATTCGTGTTCATTCGTGTATTCGTGGCAATATATTCAAGTATTGCATAGGCCCCATCCTTACCTGCCTGCACCGCATCCACAACTTCTTTACCGCCATTCACCGCATCGCCGCCGGCAAACACGCCTTTGACATTTGTTGCTGCTTTATCCTGTACCGTGATCTTCCCGTTTTTATTTTCGAGCCGGTATTTCTTTACCAGTTTTTCAAAAGGAACCTGCCCGGTTGCCTTGATCACCATATCCACATCCAGTGAAAATGTTTCACCGGTATCAACAGGTGAACGCCTACCGGAAGCATCCGGTTCGCCCAGTTTCATCACACTGCAAACAAGCTGCTTTACTTTTCCTTCGGATCCTTTTATCTTCCTGGGCGCTGCCAGCCAGGATATTTCACAGCCATCCAGTTTTGCAATATCCAGTTCAACATCGGTACAGGGTTTTTCAGCTTCAGTTCTCCGGTAAACCAGTGTAACTTCTTTTGCGCCCAATCTTTTTGCCTGTGTGGCAGCATCGATCGCCGTCATACCCATTCCGATAACAGCTACTTTATCTCCAACCGGGACTGAAGGGTAACCATTGGCCCTGATATCATAAATAAACTGAATGGCATCCACAACACCTTCAAGCTTTTCCCCGGGTATATCCAGTTTCCGCGCAATACCCACACCGATCCCCAGGTAAACGGCATCAAAATCTTTTTTTAATTCTGCTAAAGAAATGTCTTTCCCAAGTTCGTGGTTGTATTTTATTTCTATTCCGCCGATACCCAAAATATAATTCACTTCATCTTCGCAAAACTTTGGTGTTACTTTGTATGCAGCAATGCCATAGGTCATCAGCCCGCCACCCCTGCTTTCTTTTTCAAATATGGTTACATCAATACCTTCCCTTGATAAAACATGTGCACAACTCAGTCCTGCAGGGCCCGCACCAACGATAGCTACTTTTTTGCCTGTTGATGCTTTACGCCTGAACAATTGCCAGTTAGCAACCATTGCTTTTTCTGTTGAATAACGTTGAAGCTTTGCAATGGAGATGGGTTCTTCTTCCATCAAATTGTAAACGCATGCACCTTCGCATAATTTTTCTACCGGGCAAACCTTGCTGCAGCCTGCCCCCAAGATATTGCTCGAAAAAATGGTATGCGCCGATCCTTTTATATTTTCTGTTGCGATCTGTTTAATGAACTTGGGTACATCAATGCCGGTCGGACAGCTTTTCATGCAGGGCGCATCATAACAAAACAGACAGCGGTTTGCCTCCACCAGGGCCGCATCCTGTGTTTCAAACGGTGGATGTATGTCGCTGAAGTTTTCGGCGTATTGTTCTGTTGACAGCCTGTTATTTGTTATAGCCATAAATTAGAATTTGCAAATGGGCAATTGTGCAAATATGCAAAGTTGAATTCGTGGGTACCTTATTGGCACATTTGCACATCTGCATATTTGCACATTGATTATAGTTCTACCAGTTTCCCATAAGTCTCCGGCCTCCTATCCCTGAAGAACTGCCATACACTTCTCACTTCTTCGATCATATCCAGGTCAAATTCTGCGATCAGGAGTTCATCTTTGTCTTCACTGGCCTGGGCAAAGATCTGTCCGCGTGGATCCACAAAATAACTGCTCCCATAAAACTTGCCGAGGTTCCAGGGTTTTTCTTCGCCCACCCGGTTGATGCAGCCCATAAAATATCCATTGGCCGCCGCATGTGCCGGTTGCTCCAGTTTCCATAAGTATTGCGATAAGCCCGCAACCGTTGCCGAAGGGTTGTAAACGATCTCTGCCCCATTCAACCCAAGGCATCTGGCACCATCCGGGAAATGCCGGTCATAACAAATATATACACCCACTATGGCATACTTTGTCTGAAACACCGGGTAGCCCAGGTTCCCGGGCTTAAAGAAAAACTTTTCCCAAAAGCCGCTGGTATGCGGAATATGGTTTTTCCTGTATTTGCCCAGATAAGTACCATCAGCATCGATCACTGCGGCAGTATTGTATAAAACACCGGCCTGTTCCTTTTCGTAAATGGGAACAATGATGACCATGTTATACTTCTTTGCATAGGTTGCCATCAGGTCGGTTGTAGGGCCCGGAACTGATTCCGCACTTTCGTACCATTTTTTATCCTGACCCGGGCAGAAATAAGGGGTATTAAAAATTTCCTGCAGGCAAAGGATCTGCACGCCTTTTTTCCCGGCTTCTTCGATAAACGGAATGTGTTTCTGCACCATGGCATTCACAATTTCGGGTATGGTTCCTTCACCTTCTGTTTTCGGAAGGCTCATTTGTATTAAACCTGATTTAATTATCCTTGGCATAAATATTTATTTTATTTATTGGGTTCATTTTTTATTACAAATAAATTGAGACAATGAGATTTTGCTGAAATACGCTGAGTGAACTCTGTTCTCCTTTTCTCTGCGCTGAATTTATATTAACTGAGAAACCTTATTTCGTTTTATAAATTTACCATACCCTTTCTCAACTTTGCATGAATTATTATCTATTACCACTTTACCCCTCAACAAAACAGTTTTTGTTTTACCGGTCAGTTTCCAGCCTTCGTAAGCTGAGTAGTTGGTATTCATATGATGGCTTGTTGCACTGATGGTATGTTCTTCATTTGGATCGAACAAAACAATATCAGCATCTGAGCCGGGTGCAATGCATCCCTTCTGCGGGAACATCCCGAATATTTTTGCAGGGTTGGTTGATAGCACCTCTACAAATTTATTGGGGGTGATCCTTCCTTTGCGTACCCCTTCGCTGTATAACAATTCAACCCGGTGTTCAATGGCCGGATGGCCGTTTGGTATTTTTGAAAAATCATCTTTGCCCATGAGTTTCTGTTCCCAGGTGAACGGGCAATGATCTGTTGCCACCACCTGTATCAATCCCTGGTTGATGCCTGCCCACAATGCTTCCTGGTCTTTCTTTTCACGCAATGGTGGACTCATTACCCATTTGGCCCCTTCAAAATTCTGTTCATATAAAGAAGCATCAAGTAATAAATACTGAATGCAGGTTTCTGCAAATACTTTTTGATTGTGCCGGTTGTTGTCACGCACAGCATTCAAAGCGCCTTCGCAGGTCATGTGCACAATATAACCGGGGCATCCGGTATAACCGGCAATGGATGCAAAACGTTCTGATGCTTCGGCTTCTGTGATCTCCGGTTGGGATAAATAATGATACAGGGGAGCCATATTTCCATCGGCCCGGTTCTTTGCAATTAAAAAATCGATCATATCACCATTGGTAGCATGAACGGTAACCATGCCGCCACGTTGCTTCACTTCATTCATCAGTCCAACCATCTGCTTATCATCGATCATTAAAGCGCCTTTGTAAGCCATGAATATTTTAAAGGAAGTGATCCCTTCTTTTTCAACCATGTCAATGATCTCTTTACAGGTATTTTTATTAAAATCGGTAACCGACATGTGAAAGCCATAATCACCAATGGCATTTCCGTTTGCCCGGCTGCTCCAGGCGTTGTATGCTTCATATAAAGAATGTCCCTGTTGCTGTAATATAAAATCTATGACCGTTGTGGTACCGCCATATAAAGCAGCACGGGTGCCTGTTTCATAATTATCGCTGCTGAAAGTGCCCATGAACGGCATTTCCAGGTGAACGTGCGGATCTATGGCGCCGGGAAAAGCCAGCAGCCCTGTTGCATCTATCACCGTATCTGCTTGTATATCCAGGTTTTTGCCAACGGCAGCAATACTTTCGCCCTGTATAAAAATATCACCGGTATAATGATCTGCAGCACCAATAATATTTGCGTTCTTTATTAATATCGACATGTTGGCCTCACCCTCTTTCTCCCGATTACAATCAGGAGAGACATTGGGTATTTATTTTTAATTAAACAATAGTAATTAAGCCTGTCCGAACTTTAATCCGGCCGGACGGGCATTTCAAATTTAATTCAATATTAAACATTAAAAAACTTAAAAAGTATTTAAAAATTCAGTGTCTAAAGCCTCCCCTTGGGGGAGGTTTGGAGGGGCTTCATCATTAATATATATACAATTCCACTCACAAAAAAGCCAACGAACCAGGCATAGTGATACAGGTCGGATATCCAGGCCGGGAATGCAGTTGTGGATACCAGTTTTACCTGTAACAAAAAGCCGGGAATATTCGGAACAATACCAACCAGCAATGCAGTAATAGCTGCCAGGTTGAATCCTTTGTTGTATCCATATCTTCCTTTATGCCGGTACAGTTCATCTACCTGCAATTGCTGTTTGCGGATAAAATAATAATCTGCGATCATGATACCACCCACAGGGCCCAGCAAACTGGAATAAGCGATGAGCCAGCTAAATATATAGCCGTTGGGATCTGCGATCAGTTTCCAGGGGAAAATTAAAATACCGATGATACCGGTTATATATCCGCCCGTTCTGAAATTTATTTTTTTGGGTGACAGGTTTGCAAAATCATTCGCCGGGCTTATAATATTGGCTGCAATATTGGTTGCCAGGGTTGAAATGGCCACAGCGATCATGGCCACACTCACCAGTAATTTATTTTCGAATTTGCCGGCCAGTACAACGTGGTCCCAGATGGTTTCCCCGTAAATGATGAACTTGGCTGATTTTACCACCACCCCGATAAATGCAAATAAGGTCATGGATGGTGGAAGTCCGGCTATCTGCCCGTTGATCTGTGCTTTCTGGCTTTTTGCATAACGGGTAAAGTCGGGAATATTTAAAGAGAGGGTTGCCCAAAAGCCAACCATGCCCGTTAGTGCGGGAAAGAAATATTTCCAAAAAGCCGGGCCGGTTAATTTTGCAGGCTGCTCAAGTATCGGCCCCAAACCATTGCCTGCATCAATGGCCCAAAACAATAATGCCAGTGCAGCCAATGGTAAAAAGATGGCTTTGAATACCAGTAATTTTTTTATGCTCTCTACGCCAAGATAAACAACAAACATATTAAGCAGCCAGAAAATAAAAAAACAAATGGCCGGCCCGGTTTGCAAACCAAAAGAATCCGGAAAAATTTGTGGCAAGGTTGCCAATGCCGGGAACCAGAGTTTCATCATCTGGTAGATGGCAAATCCGCCGATCCAGGTTTGAATGCCAAACCAGCCGCAGGCAACAATGGCTCTCAACAGGGCCGGAACATTGGCGCCCTTCGTTCCAAAACTGGCCCTGGCAAAAACCGGGAACGGTATGCCATATTTTGCGCCGGCATGCCCGTTTAGTATCATGGGAATTAAAACAACCGTATTGCCGATAAATATGGTGAGTATTGATTGCCACCAGTTCATCCCTCCTTCGATCAGCGAACTCGCAAGCATATATGTGGGAATGCACAGGCTCATGCTGATCCATAATGCCGCATAGTTCCAGGTTCCCCAGCTGCGCCTGTTTTGCGGTATGGGTGCAAGGTCTTCGTTGTAAAGAGAAGCCTCCC
>CAZBIK010000025.1:0-19172 GCA_964491955.1 uncultured Ferruginibacter sp. | reverse complement strand
GTTTGCTGATGAATTCTTAAGCAGTTTGTTGTAATTTCATCCTTCCATGTTTAACGTTTTTCTGCATTATGAAAAAAGAAGAAATTCCCCAGGATGACGGCGCACTGAATAAATTAACCCGGGAAGTGGTGTACGCTGTTGACAGTTCGGGCAATTATTCCAAAGAACTGAGCACCGGTTGGGATGTTAAGTCAAAAGCCCTTGACCTGGCCTGGGAAGATATAGAAAAGCGAATTGAAACGGCCCGTCAAAAAGTACTCAATAATGAAGCCAGCCCTGTTTTATATTTTCTTGAACTGAGGTTGATGGATATTGGTATCCTGGCTTCATATACCGGTTTCTGGAAATGGACCATCAAAAGGCATATGAATCCTGCAGTTTTTAAAAAATTATCAGCCAAAAAAATTCAGCAATACGCCGATGCATTTAATGTAAGTGTAGAAGAATTTAAAACCATGAACGTGCATGAAGACTGAATTTACACATTTACAGGCAGCACATTGCGAAAACGGCGTTACCACAAATTTATTAAGATCAGCCGGTGCAGAAAAACTTACAGAACCCCTTGCCTTTGGTATCGGGTCCGGCCTGTTTTATGTGCAATTGCCATTTCTTACCATCAATAACGGGCCGGCCATTGCCTTCCGGACCATGCCCGGCCTGATCTTTAAAAGAACCTGCGACTCGCTCAATATTCCTGTTTTCAGAAAGAAATTCTCTTCCAGGGAATCGGGAAAAAAATATTTAGATGACTGCCTGGCCAAGGGTCAACCCGTTGGCTGCCAGGTAGGGGTTTATTACCTCACCTATTTTCCCAAAGAATACCGCTTCCATTTCAATGCGCACAATATGATCGTTTTTGGAAAAGAAGAAGAGCGGTACCTGATCAGTGACCCGGTAATGGAAACGGCTACATCCCTGAGTGATTACGAATTGGACAGGGTACGTTTTGCAAAAGGGGCATTTGCGCCAAGGGGCCAGCTTTATTACCCGATGGAAAAAAGGATCGTAACGGACGAACAGATGAAAAAGGCGATTATTAAAGGCATCAAAAGGAATATTACACACATGATACGCATACCGGGCAATATTGCCGGCGTTAAAGGTATTGCCGGAACCGGTAAAAAAATAAAAAAATGGAAAGATAAACTGGGGGCCGAAAAGGCCGGTTTATACCTGGCCCAACTGGTTCGTATGCAGGAAGAGATTGGAACCGGCGGCGGCGGGTTCAGGTATATTTATGGTGCTTTTTTGCAGGAAGCATATGCTTTTCATCCAATTGATGAGTTGCCGGAGATCTCTAAAATATTTACTGAAGCCGGCGATAAATGGCGCACCGCAGCCGTGCAGGCTGCCGGTATTTATAAAGGCCGCATTGGCAGCCAGGCCGATTTTGATGTAATGGGAGATTATCTCATCGAGATCTCGGAAATTGAGAAAAAAGCATTTCAGGCATTGAGCAAAATAAAATGGAATTCATGAGCAATGTGGCCGTGCGCATCAGTAATCTTGGTTTTACCTATCCCCGGCAAACGGTTTCCTGTTTCAGCCATTTAAACCTGGAGGTTAAGGAAGGCGAGCGCTTTGGTTTATTTGGCCCAAACGGCGCCGGCAAGACCACGCTGATGAACTGCATGACAGGCCTGCTGCAGTTCCAGGAAGGAAGTATCCAGTTACTTGGACATGAAATTGCCCTTCATAAAAAATCTGTCAATAAACTTTTTGGATTTGTACCCCAGGACCTGTCTTACTACCAGGAGCTGAGCCCGGCCGAAAACCTGGCATTTTTTGGCGCCTGGTCAGGTTTACACAAAACTGAGATCAGGAATAAAACGGAAGAGTTACTGGAAGTGCTTGGACTTGCAGATGTACGCAATAAAAAAGTAGAGGAGTTTTCGGGCGGCATGAAACGCAGGGTTAACCTGGCCATCGGCGTAATTCATAACCCGCGTATCTTATTCCTGGATGAACCCACCGTTGGTGTTGATGTACACACACGCCATGCCATCATCAACTACCTGAAACATTTAAACGAAAACGGCACAACCCTTATTTACACATCGCACCAGTTGAGCGAGGCTGAAGACCTTTGCAATAAAGTAGCCCTGATAGATGACGGGAAAATAATCGCACACGACACCCTTAATCAACTGCTGATAGACCACAAAGAAGACGGGCTGGAAGGATTGTTCATTAATTTAACCGGTAAATCATACAGGGATTCATAATGTTTAAACTCGGCAGCACCATATTAAAAGACATCCGCATCTTAACCCGCGACAGGCTGGGGCTGGTCTTTATGTTTGTGATGCCCATTGTACTCGCAGTTGTCATTACCGCGGTTCAAAACAGCACTTTTGAAATGCTGAACACCAATACTGTACCCATGCTTATCTGCAACAGGGATACCGGTGAGGCCGGCAAACAACTGGAGACAGCCATTGCCAAAGCTGGCATGTTCGACCTGAAACAGGTGATGCCCGATGTTACCGATAAGGAGATCTCTGAAAAGATGCATGCGAAAGATGCCGTTATTGCCATCATTATTCCTGCAGACTTTACCCAGAAAATAAAACAGAAATCGAACGAAACCGCTAAAAAAGCATTGCGCAATTTTGGTATGCAAACCGACAGCATCATTATTGATACCAACACAGTTCAACCCATTACATTGCTGTATCACCCGGTATTACAGGAATCTTTCCGCCATTCCATACAGGGTGCATTAAGAAGTTCGTTACTGATGGTACAAAACCGCGAAGTTTTAAAAAGCCTGTATTTCTCTTTAAATGAAACCAATCTGCCCGACTCGCTCGAACAGGAACTGATGAGCAGCCAGGTTGCCATCAATGAAGTCCCGGTATCCAGGGACGGCAGCCGCAATATCCCCAATGCATCGCAACATAACGTTCCGGCATGGACGGTTTTTGCCATGTTCTTTATTGTCATATCCCTCGGGGGCAGTGTGGTACGTGAAAAGCTGAATGGCAGTTTTATACGTTTAAAAACCCTGCCTACCAATTACCTGGTTGCTTTAATATCCAAACAGGTAACTTATTTAATGGTAACATTTATCCAGGCTGCTGTTGTTTTTTCAATCGGCATCTGGCTGTTCCCTGTTATGGGATTGCCCAAATTAGATTTACCGGCCGATATAACGGGTGTTGTAATTGTTACACTTATTTGCGGATGGTGTGCAGTCAGTTATGCCATAATGATCGGTGTATTTGCAAAAACACAGGAGCAGGCCAATGGCATTGGAGCCGTATCCATTGTATTAATGGCCGCCGTTGGCGGTTTGCTGGTGCCCAGTTTTGCCATGCCCGATTCCTTTACCATGGTCATGAAAATGTCGCCCTTACACTGGTGCCTGGAAGCCTATTATGGATTATTTTTGGAAGGCGGTAAACTTAAAGACGTAATTTTGAATATCATACCTTTATTGGTCATCACCTGTATCATACAGTTAATTACCCTGTACGGGTTGAAAAGAAAAAACCTGATTTGAATTTAGCATTATGGAAACAGCAGCATTGAAACAGCAGTTAAAGGTACAGATCATCGAATTCTTAAACCTGGTCACGGTTAAACCGGAAGACATCAGGGATGATGAACCTTTGTTTGGTGAAGGCCTTGGCCTGGATTCGATAGATTCCATTGAACTGATCGTTTTACTGGGCAGGGAATACGGCATCGATATCAAAGATCCCAAGGAAGGACGTAAGGTTTTGGTTGACATCAATACCATGGCTGCGTATATCGAGGAGCATCGTACGAAATAATTTTTTTAAATAAAAAAAGCTGTCAGTCTGAGCTTGTCGAAGACGGTGCTATTGCAAAAGCAGTATTTGGACTAACCCGCCTTCGACATCCCGATAGCTATCGGGACATGCTGACACCCAAATTATATTGAGCAGAATATTTGTCACCGGCATGGGTCTTATAAGTGCTATCGGAAATTCAGTAGCCGAAAATCACCATGCACTCCGGGCGGGCACCTGCGGCATTCAATACAAACTCGATCTTTTTCCTTCAAAATATGCAGGCATTTTGCCATTGGCACAGGTACCGGCCAGTTCTGCTGATCTTATAAAAAATTTACCCGTAACCGAACGAGGCGTTACCCGTACCAGTATGCTGGCTTTACATGCTTTTAATGAAGCGGTAACCGATGCGGGGCTGTCAAACGAAGACCTGCAGTCTTTTGATACGGCCCTGGTAGGCGCAAGTACTGTTGGCGGTATGTGTTTAACCGATGAGTTGTATCATGATGCCAATAAAGACCAGGACGGGTCTGATTACCTGGGTTCCTATGACGGCGCATCGGTTTGCCTGTACCTGCAAAAGCGTTTTGGCATGAACGGTATTGTAAATTCCATCAACACCGCCTGTTCATCTTCGGCCAATGCGATCATGTACGGCGCCATGCTCATGAACAACGGCTTTGCCAAAAAAGCCATAGTTGGGGGCACAGACAGCCTGGCAAAATTTACCATCAACGGTTTTAATGCGCTTCACATTTTATCGCCTGAAATATGCACACCTTTTGATGAAGGGCGGCAGGGGCTTAACCTGGGAGAAGGCGCTGCTTTTTTGATTTTGGAAAAAGAAGAAGACCTCAACGGTAAAAAAGTGTATGCCGAACTGCAAGGTTATTGCAATACCAACGATGCTTACCATCCTTCTTCTTTATCAGATGCAGGCGACGGGCCGTTCCTTGCCATGCAGGGAGCATTGAAACTGGCCAATCTTTTACCGGCACAGGTTGATTTTATAAATGCACATGGTACCGGAACTGAAAATAATGATGAAGTGGAAAGCAGGGCGATGATCCGTTTATTTGATAAACCGCCTCCCTTTGCTTCAACCAAAGGAAATACCGGGCATACCCTGGGTGCTGCCGGGGCCATTGAAGCCGTGTTCAGTATTTTAAGCCTGGTACACCAGGAAGTATATCAAAACCTGCATTTTAAAAATAAGATACCTTCCACCGGCTTAACCCCGGTTGAGCACTATAAAAAAATGGCTGTCAATCATGTCATGAGCAACTCCTTTGGTTTTGGCGGCAATTGTTCATCATTAATTTTTTCAAAAGTAGAATAAAAGTAGAATTGCAATAAATTAAAAAGATGTGAGCCTGAGCCTCTCATAAAATAAATTAAGTTCTTTACAAATGTTAACAAGGAAATTTTTCTCAGCTTCGCTGCGAAAAATGGTTTACAAAACTTTTAAAATTCTTGTCTTTAGCAGCCTGTCGAAGGCGGTATGGTTTGTAACTGACTTTTCATAATACCCCGCCTTCCACATCCCGATATCTATTGGGACGGGCTGACAGTACAATTAAAAAAACATGAATAATTAACGAATGTACATTCATAACACATTTTGCATATCACCCCAACAAACATCGTTGCAGCCCGGCATTGTGTTGCTCCATGAACCGGCAGATAAAAAATTGCTGGCCATTGAACCGGTATATGATGGCATTCCGCCTGGTGTACTACGCCGGATGGGCAAAGCGATCAGGATGGGTGTTGGCGCAGCTTTGCCATTGATCAAACGAAATGAAAACATGGATGGTATCATCATCGGTTCGGCAAATGCAGGCATGGATGAATGTGTGAAATTTTTAAACCAGATCGTGCAGTACGAAGAAGGGCAGTTAACCCCCGGCAATTTTGTGCAAAGCACCAGTAATGTAATTGCAGGCCAGCTGGGCATGATCAGCAAAAACAAAGGCTACAACATCACACATGTACACCTTGGGCTTGCTTTTGAACATGCCCTTATTGATGCCATCATGCAGCTCAATGCCAACCCGTTGAACAACTATTTACTGGGGGGTGTTGATGAAATTTCGGCTTATCATTTTAATATAGAAAAACTGGCAGGTTCGTATAAAGAGGAAGCCATTTCGAATAAAGAACTTTATATTGCGGACAGCCCCGGTTGTTTACCCGGCGAAGGTGCAGCCATGTTTGTTGTAAATGCAAAACCTGCCAATGCTGTGGCCGCCATCAAAGCCATCAGTACTTTGCACAGTACAGATGTGGAACTTGTTAAAGAGCAATTACAGGTCTTCCTTAAAAAAAATGTGGCACCAGGCACTTCAATCGATCTTTTTCTTAGCGGTGAAAACGGCGACAACCGCACCCTCCCTTTTTATCTTGCCTGCGAAACCGTGCTTGCCGCTGATACCAGCATTGCCCGTTACAAACACCTCTCCGGAGATTATGACACTGCAGCCGCGATGGGACTCTGGTATGCCTGCCGGATCCTGGAAATGCAGCAGGTTCCGGAACATATGCTGAAGAGTGAATGTTCTAAAAAAGAGTACAAAAATATTTTACTGTATAATAATTTTAAAGGGCTTCAGCATAGTTTTGTTTTGGTTCAGGGATGTTGATTTACTGCAGTGCTAAATTGTTTTATATACAGGTTAAAAATTCAAATAACTTTATACTGTTTTACAAAAACTGCTTATGAAAAAAAAGTGGAGTTCCCTTTTTTATATTTTTATTGTTGCCGGGCTGGGAACCGTTATTTTCTGGATCATAAAAAAAGGAGCATTCCTGCAGGACCCCGTATTTACGGCACAGCAGGCACAAAAGGCGAAAGAAACATCCACGATTGACAGCTTCCAGTTTTTTACTGGCTCCTTCAACCACAATCTTACAGACCCGCTTGCGGTATTGCTGTTGCAGATCATCGTGATCATTGCATGTGCACGTTTTGCCGGTTTTTTATTTAAAAAGATCGGCCAGCCTGCGGTGATCGGGGAGATCGTGGCCGGTATCTTACTGGGACCATCCGTGCTGGGTTTATATTTCCCGGATATCAATCATTTTTTATTCCCCGCCGCCTCCCTGGGTACCCTTAATTTTTTAAGCCAGGTCGGCCTTATCCTTTTTATGTTCATCATCGGTATGGAGATCGACCTGAAGGCCATCGGAAAACAGGCATACGATGCCGTTATCATCAGTCACGCCAGTATCATCATTCCGTATACGCTTGGGGTAACACTCGCCTATTTTATTTACCGGGACTATGCCCCTGCCGGAACCTCATTTTTATCCTTTGCCTTATTCATGGGTATAGCCATGAGCATCACTGCCTTCCCGGTACTGGCCAGGATACTTCAGGAAAAAGGGCTCACACGCTCAAGGCTCGGCGCCATGGCCCTTACCTGTGCTGCTGCTGATGACCTTACCGCCTGGTGCATCCTGGCAGCGGTAATTGCCCTGGTTAAATCAGGTTCTTCCATCAGTGTTTTATATACCATCGGTTTTGCTGTTGTTTATGTGCTCATTATGATGAAAGTGGTACGGCCATATTTAGAAAGGCTGAGTACTGTTTATGATAACAAAATAAAAAAAAGAACACCCATCATCGCCCTGTTGTTTGTTATCCTGATCATATCAGCCTATATCACTTCCATCATCGGGGTACATGCGCTGTTTGGTGCATTCATGGCCGGCGTAATTATGCCTGGCAGTTTCAGTTTCCGGAAGATCGTGGTGGATAAGATCGAGGACGTAAGCATTATCCTGTTATTGCCCTTGTTTTTTGTAATAACCGGTTTAAGAACTGAGATCGGCCTGATAAACGAAAGCCATTTATGGATCACCTTCCTGTGGATATTGCTGGTTGCCGTTGCCGGAAAATTCGGCGGCAGTGCTTTAGCAGCGCGTATGGTTGGACAAAGCTGGAAGGACAGCCTGTCCATCGGTGTATTGATGAATACCCGCGGCCTGATGCAACTGATCGTTTTAAATATCGGTTACGACCTGGGTATACTTACTCCCGAAATATTTGCTATGATGGTGTTGATGGCGCTGGTAACTACATTTATGACAGGTCCTGCGCTGGATCTGATAAACCGGTTGATGCCGGAGAAAGAAGAAAAAAAGAATGCCTGAGTTTATTTTCAGGAGCCAGGCCAGTACTAATACTCCAAAAAATTAAAAACCAGCTGAGTTACTTATAAACCAATTGTGGATAGGCACTGCTTATTGGCCAGACAACTGCAACTGCCCCTTAAACTTAAAATGCACCAACTCATCCTTATACAAAGAGGCTATGATATGAATCGCACCGTTCTCATCAGTGGTATATTTAATGGTAGATTGTATCCTGTTATTTTCCTGCGGATTGATCACTGCCATAAACTTCATTTCGGCTGCATGAACCAGGTTGGTGGCTTTGCCCAATACATCTTCTATAATTTCCTTGATCATCTGCATCATGCAAACACCGGGTACCACAGGCAGGTTGGGAAAATGCCCTTCAAATATTTTATGATTGGGGTCAATAACCAATTCAGCCCAGATCTCGGTTGAAGAGGACTCCCTGTTGTTAATGGTAAAAAAATCGTTTAGCAGCATTATCGTTCCAGTCTTTTTAAGCCAATGTTAAATTCAAATGTTTTATGCGAGATACCTATGGTATCCGGTATGCCATTGATATAGTTTTTCATTACCGCTTCCACAATCGTTTTTTTACCGGAAGACCGTTCCATTCGTACCAGTTCACCCCCGCTTTGATTTGTAATATAATAATTATAGCCCTTTGTTTGCGGAAAAATAAAATAAATAAGCCCTGCGTTTGTTTTTACCGTTGCTTTGGATTTATCCAGGTTGTTCATCAGCACCAGTTCAAAATCATGCTGCAGTGTTTTGATGACCGATCTTTTGTTCAACTTTTTAATGATGGAATATACTTTAAAAGTTCCGTCGGCAGCAAATTCAAAATCAAAAAAAGTAAACCCCATCTCGTTGCTGAATACCAGACGGGTACTGCTATCGGGCATTTTTTTTACCAGCAACAACCCGCTTAAATGATTGCCAACCACATCAACCGTTGTGTTGTACAGGGCAACCGTAAATGCCGGTTTAAATTTTTGTAATATACTGATTTCCTTAGTTGACGACTGCATCTGCTGATGTGCCGGAGAGCAACCCAAAAGCAAACCTATAACCAGCAGCAGGCAGCTACTTAATTTCAAAAAAGTTATCCGGGATGTTTGCATTCAGTTCTTTATTGGTAAAACGCATGATGGTATTATCGCCGGAAATTTCCTGCATCCGGATACTGGAAACAGAAAAATCCTTCTTATCAACAATTACATTGATGTATGTAAACATTTCTTTCATCCCTTTTGTAAGCGGGGTTAATTCAACCAGTGCGCTGGTCTTATTTTCAAAGACACGGGTTTTAAAATCAGTATTGTCCAGGGCTGTTCCCTGCATACAATCGATCATTATTTTATTGATCTGCTGAAACATTTTATTTGACCTGGTTGATACTTTACTTTCCTTTTGCCCGTCTTTTACATATACTTTATCCTTATTCAGTATCATCAGGTATTTAAAAGGATGCTGGTATTCCATCCGAACCCGGCTGTCTTTCTTAAACCAGAAATTGCCCCGGGATGTGATCTTTTCGGAAAGCATGGCGAGATTCTTATCCTGCTCAAAATCACTTTTTATTGAACCTGTTTTTTGGGTTGCCGCCGCAAATTCAGTTTTAAACCTGGCCAGGTTGGTTACAGGACTGAAGCCTGCATATTGGGCGGTTACTGTAAATGATGATGCCAGTAAAAGGGTAAAGAGTATGATTCTATGCATAAGCCTGCAAATCTAACAATTTATCCAACGGTACAACCCGGTACCCTCTTTTTTTAACTTCTTGTATAAATTCCGGCAAAACCTGTAAAGTAATATTACAGGTATCATGAAAAAGAAATACGGCGCCTGGCTGTATGCCTGCTTTGATCCTGTTCAGCAATTTACTTTCATCCTTTATCACCGTATCCATTGAGCGTACACTCCAGCCAACGGGAGTATATCCACCGTTAATAATTGCTTTTTTAACATTGGGGTTGGTTACCCCGTATGGGGGCCTGAACAGTTTCGGTTTAAACCCCGTAACCCTTTCCATTTCAGCATCCATCAAAGCCAGGTCCTCCTTCATTTTTTTTGCGGAATACAGGTCAAACCAGAAATGATGCGAATGGCTGTGATTGCCGATGATATGACCGTCGGCATATATTTGTTTTAGGATCTCTTCATTCCCTGAAATACGGTTTCCGATACAGAAAAATGCTGCCTTTACGTTTTCCCTTTTTAACACCTGCAGGATCTCAGGAGTAAAGGATGCAGCAGGGCCATCATCAAAACTGATGGCAATTTCTTTATTTGCAGTATTTGCCTTACAAATAATTTTTATAAAAAACCCGGAGCCAATATAATAACAACCCCAAAATACAATGAGGCAATAGGCAACAGGCAATATAAAAAATAAATAAAAAGGGAACCCGTATTGTATGTAAATTCCTATGCCGGCAGCAAGCCCTGTTATAAAAAAGATATTTGTGTTGCGGAAGTTCAGCATGCCGACAGCAAAGATAAAGAATGATGTATGCCCAGGTAGTGGTTATATATTAAAACCCTGTTGATCTTCTTTTTGGCTGAGCCGGTGTAATTTAATACAGGAGGCAGTTGACCTGATTTAATGACAGTTGCCCCCAGCCACATAGCAAAAGCCGAAGCTGTAGGATATTCACCGCATAAATGTTTATAATTGACCAGGTCATTGTTTATAAAAACTGAGCGGGCCAGTTGTTCGTAGATCTTATCCCCGCCGGCATCGCCGTTATTGCCTGTGATGATAAGGTCAATATCATTAAAAGCAACGGCATGCTTTTCTAAAAATAATTTAACCTGTTCTTCAATTTCATCAATACCGGATGGTTTATAAAAAGTATGGAGGCCATCCAGTCTGGCATAATCTGTTGCGGAAGGCTCTTTAGCCAGTAAAAAAAAGGCAGCGCCTTCTCCGGCGATGGTTCCCTTTGATCTGGATTTGTAAATGTCCGGACCGGATATGAGCCCCTGCTTATACATACCCATCCTGCTTAATATCGCATGGCTGGGGTTTGTGATCTCGTCAATGGCGCCCACCAGTACATCCGTGACTTCATTTTCTTTTAACAACATCATACCGTCCAGCAAAGCGCTTTCAAAAGAAAATCCACGGTGCACAAAAGCATTGTTGTAATGATGGCTTTGCAGCAGCAGTCCGATCTGTGCGCCGATGGTATTGTGGGTTGACTGTATAAAAGCCGTTGGCGTCAGCAGGTCTTCATTAAACTCAACCATCTTGCTTAAGAACAGGTTGGTATCTTCGAGGCAGCCGTAAGCCGTTCCGGTTACAATGGCACCGGGTTCTTTAACACCGGCCTCCTGCAAACATTCCATGGCAGCGGCTACACCCATCCGTATGATGCGGCTCATCCTGCGGATCTGTTTGGGATCAATGAACGTTTTGTAATCGGGTTCAATACAGGCAAGGCGGTTGCCGGTATAAGCAACCACATCAACCAATGGCTGGTGGCCAAAGGTTTTTTGCGGGGAGATATTGCCTGTTGCCCTGATGTACATTTTAATTATTACTTTTTTTATAATTGAATTGTCAGCCTGAGCTTGTCGAAGGCGGTATGTTCATAATAGCTTTTCATAATAACCCGTCTTCGACAAGCTCAGACTGACAGGCATTAATTTTATTGCATAGAATCTATTAATCCACTTTAGAAAAGATCAATGATGAACAATTGCCCCCAAAACCAAAGGAATTGGAGAGCACATGTTTCACTGTTGCATTATTGATGAATGTTCTTTCCGGTACAAATGGCAGATCAACCATCGGCGTTTGCAATCTAAGGTTGGGATATATAATGCCATGCTTCAAAGAAAGCACAGAAAATACAGCTTCAATACCCCCGCTTGCCCCTAATGTATGCCCGGTAAAAGTTTTGGTAGAACTCATTTTTGGATAATGCGGGTCAAACAGCCTTTTGATGGCGGTGCCCTCTGCAATATCATTGTTTTGTGTGCCGGTACCATGCAGGTTGATGTAATCAATGTCGCCGGGTTTTAAACCGCTTTTTTTCAGCGCCCCGCTCATGGCCAGGTACGAACCGGTTCCTTCAGGCGATGATGCCGTTTGATGGTAAGCATCATTGGCATTGCAATACCCGCTCAAAATTATTTCCGGCTTATGATGTAAGGTGGCGGCAACTTTTTCAGAAACCAGGACCACATAACCGGCTCCTTCGCCCAAATTAAGCCCACGGCGGTTTTCATCAAATGGCTGGCAAAACTGTTCATCAACGATCATCAGGGTATTAAAACCATTGAGGGTGAACCTGGTAAGGGAATCTGTGCCGCCGGCAACAGCCACATCAACAATATTATTCCTGATCAGCCTGGCAGCCAGAAAAATGGCATTGGCCGAAGATGAACAGGCGGTGCTGATGGTAGTGATAAAGTGCTTAATGCCCAGGGCATCGGCAACCAGTTCGGTAACACTGCCGCATTCATGGTCAACCACATTGCGCAGGCGCCCTTTGTTATTATCCGGTAAAAACTCTTTGAAGAAATTTTCGGTCTTATCCATACCACCAACAGAATTGGCAGAAATAAACCCGCAACGCAAAGCTGAAATACCGGGAATGGCGGCATGATCCAAAGCTTCCTTTGCTGCGATCATACTTAATAAAGCTGTACGGCTTTTTGTGTTGGGTAAACCGGCCAGTTTGGCAAGCTCCTCATTACTCAACTTCACTTCAGCAACGGGTAGCCTTTCACGGTGTACAGAATCCAGCTGATGCATTTCTCCCATTCCCGCACGTCCGTTTTCAAGGGCATCCAGGCATGCTGCAGTATTATTTCCTATCGCCGAAATGATACCGGTGCCGGCAATAAAAACAGGTTCGTTCATATTTAAGCATGCTGGGCTTGGTGAGCTGTAATGTATTCGGCCATGGTTCTAACCGAATGGAAAACCTTTGGGCCGTCATCGGCATTTGACAATTTGATCTTGTAATGTTGCTGCAGTAAAACGATCAGTTCCAATGCATCAATAGAATCCAGGCCAAGGCCCTCCACAAACAGGGGCTGGTCATCTCCTATATCTTCTGGTTTGATATCCTGCAAATTCAACTGGGCAATGATCTGTGATTTCAGATCCGACATTAATTTATCCATTTTGTAACGCGTATATTTTATTAAGATTCTCTTTTGTAAAATTAACTGAATTGGCGGTTTTATCCTGTTCTATTAAAAATAAAGTTGCCTGGAACCGGTCACCGAGTACATCCACCCAACCGCAAATGCAGCACTGCAATATATTGTTATTTACGAGGTTGCTTACATATTGTTCAATAAAACCGGCATCAAATCCATCAGATACAAAAAATGCATTTTCCCCCTTGAATTGGTGCCTGATGGATATTTCACCAATGACGATATTGGGTAATGTATATACAAACAATGCCGGGCTGGCATAGGTTTTTGTGGTATCAAAATATTTTATATCTGTATCCAGGCTGGCATTGGCGTTGCTGAGCACAATACCAATATCACCGGGGCTGTATTTTTTACTGTCAAAACTGTCCTGTAACAATACCTCGTTGGCAAGCCAACCCAGTTTGCTGAGGGTATCCATTTTATGGAATTTGGGGTACTCTATGGAAAAATGCCGGTAAGCCGCTGACAGGAATTCGGAAAGGTTTGTGGAACTGCCTTTATAAAGCAATTGCTCATTTTTGTAAATGTGGTGTTCCCTGATGGTACAACTGGCGTTGATATAAATTTTTACTGGCAAGGTTATTTATAAATTAGATAGGTTTATTTGCAGTATCTCTTAATACGATCATCCTGGCCAGTTTCTGCAAAGCAGTTGTATGGTCTTTTACATAAGGATTATTAAGGTCCCAAACATAACCGGCCAGTACCGAGCAGATCATGCTTTTTATTTCGGGTACCTGGTTGTCCGCAAAAAAGATCGTATCCAGTGTTCCTTCGTACCAGGCCATTACATAACTGCGGAAAGTATTTACGCCCTGCATCATGGGTTGCGTGTATTCGTTTTCCCAATCCACGGCTTCGCCGTTTAGTTTTTTGATGACCAGTTTCGCTGCAGTTTGACTGGAAACCGTTGCCAGCGTTACACCTGATGAAAATACAGGATCCAGGAATTCGGTAACATTGCCGGTTAACACAAATCCATCTCCGTAAAAACTGCTGGTGGTGGTTGACCAGGATTCCAGGACCTTTGGCTCAAAAATAAAATCCACATTTTTCATCCGTTCACTTAAATAAGGTTCTGTAGCCAGTAATGCCCGCAGTTGTTCTTCAGATGTTCCGCCCGCAGTTGCTTTAAAAAATTCAGGTTCGCCCACAAAACCCACCGATGTATTGCCGTTTGAAAACGGTATTACCCAGATCCAGATCCCGTATTGATGAACAATGATGGTGATGCGGTTGGGTTCGTCATCCATGGTACGCTTGGTATCCACCACATGGGTAAATAATGTTTTGCGGGGCGGCAGGTTGGATGGTTTGTCCATGTTGAACAGCTTCGGTATCACCCTGCCATAACCGCTGCCGTCTACAATGAAACGGGCAGCGATCTGTGACCGGTTGCCGTTTATATCTTCAACCGTTGTTACTGAATCGGATCCGTTAAACGTTATCCCGGTCACTGTTGTTTCGTAACTAACGGGAATGCCCATTTGCACACAACGATCCGCAAGTATCTGATCAAATTCCGCACGGGGAACCTGCCAGGTCCAGCTCCAGCCTGCTGTAAACTGGTCGGCAAAAAAGTAATCGCATATCTTCCCGTTCTTTACAAACTTGGCCCCGAATTTTTCCTGGAAACCGGCCGCTTTTACCGCATCCAGGAAACCGGCTTCTTCCAGCGCTTCCATACAACGGGGCAATAAGCTTTCGCCAATTACAAACCGCGGGAATTTCAACTTCTCTACGATCTTAACGGTAAAGCCCGCCTTTTTTATGATGGATGCTGCAACCGTTCCCGAAGGACCGGCACCAATGACCAGCACATCTACCTGTTCTGTCTGCATGTTATTTACGTTTTTTACATTTTAACAAGGTTTGGCTTAAGCCAATGTGGTCTTTTTCTTCCACAATATCAAAACCTGCTTCTTTGATACATTTAATAAAAATTTCGGCGCTGTACATCTGGCTGTTGCCATTGGCCAGTGCTGTAAAATAAATGGATGTTTGCTGCAGGCAGAATGCGGCAATTTCAAATTTCTGCCGGTCCCAGTATGGTTCCAGGATCATGACCTGCCCGTTCTCATCCAGCGCTTCGTAACATCTTTTTAAGATAGAAACAATTTCTGCTTCCGAAAAACAATCCAGGAACTGGCTCATCCAGATCACATCAAAGCCTTTTGGGAATTTTACAGATTCATCCAAAATATTTACGGGTAAAAAATCCACCCTGTGGGTTAATCCCAGTTCTTCCATTTTTTGTTTGGCCACATTCAACTGTCCCGGCAGGTCCATGATGGTAATGTGTATATCCGGATCATAACCGGTTGAAGCAATGGCCCACTTGCCGGTATTGCCGCCTATATCCAGTATTTTTTTTACGCCGTTCTTATATACCATGGGCAATACCCGGGGAAATGCATCATCAGAAAAGTAATGATCAAAACTGAACCAGCTTTTTTGTACATGCGGCGGTAACTGCGACAATCCTTCGTAAATGGTTTTCCAGTTGCCAAACTCCTTAAGTCCTGCCGGTTTGCCGGTTTCAATACTTTCATCCAGGTAAAAAAGGCCTTTATAATTTACATCATGCATGAAATCCATATTGGTGATGGTCAGCGGATCGTGCAATATAAAATACCCGGTTTTTCCAAGGGTATATTTTTTATCATTGACCAAAACCAGGCCCAGGCCCAGGCCCGATTCGAGCAGCACCCTTACACCATATTCTGAAAGGTTCACTTTTGTGGCGATCTCCTCATTGGTGAGCCCTGCTTTTCCGCTGTCTTCAATCACCTGTAATATGCCTGAATTGCGGAGCACACGCGCTGCCTGGAAAATGGCAGGCCCAAAAGCGATCCACTGTGCCATTTCCTTTGCTTCAAATGCCGATCTTTTATCCTTTGAAAAAAACTTCATAACTGCTTAACTATTTTTTTAACTATTGTTTACTGAATACCATTGCAGCGTTACAACCTCCGAACCCGGAAGCTGTCTTTAAGCAATGCTGTAATGATGTTTCATATAATGATGAGCATATATTCACCGGTTGTGATACGCCTATATTTTCAAACCCGCGGGTAGGTATCACTACGTTTTCTTTTAATGATTGCATGGAAATAATCGATTCGATCAGCCCGGCAGCGCCAAGGGTGTGGCCATAATATCCTTTCAAACTGTTTACCGGAACTGCTTGCAGGCCGGCCAGTGTGATTGCCTTAGCCTCCATTTCATCATTGAAGAGCGTTGCGGTTCCATGTGCCGAAACCAGGCCAATATCACCGGCAGCAAGCCCGGCAGCCTGCATCGCTTTTTTTATTGCAAGATACAATTCCTCCCCGGTGCGTGAAGGCCCGCTGATGTGATTGGCATCATTGCTGACCGAACCACCCGAAAGTTTTATACCGGATGAAAAATGTTTATCTGCGGTGAGGATTACCGTACCGGCGGCCTCACCCAGGTTTATTCCGTCGCGTGCCGCATCAAAAGGTTTGCAGGGCAAAGCACTGATGGCCTGGAAAGATTGAAAACCGGATAACACAAATTTGCTGATCACATCGGCACCTGCTACTACGGCATGATCGTATTGGCCTGTCTGGATCAGCCGCATGCCGGTTAACAAAGCCAATAAACCCGAAATGCAGGCATTTGAAATAACAACAGGCTTGTTTACAAAACCGAAGTGGGCGGAAACGAGTTTTGCTGAATAATTCAGCGAGATCCTTTCGTGCAATGATGCAGGCAATGGTTCATTCTCCAGCAAACTGATATTGCCCTTGGTAGAAGAAATGATGAGTACTGTTCTGTCATCGTTTACCGGTATCCTGCTTCCTGCCAATGCCCCGGCTATGGAAGCCATGAGCAGTTTCTCAAATTTTGTATACTCATTTGCTGAACCGGTATTGCTGAAGAAATTTTCACCTGTAAACAGGGAAGCCTGGAAAGGTTGTTCAGACATACGGGCATCATCATGCAGTTGTATGCCGGTTACATCCCGTTTAAGCTGCGAAAAATTTTCAGCAGTGGTTGCGCCAACGGGTGATAAAATATTATCTGAATTAATAAAAATTTCTTTCATGGTTTTTTGATCATTGATCCTGGCCGTGTTGCTTTTTCCAGTCTTCAAAAAAAGAAGGATTGGACATTTGAAGCACCGAATCTTCTTTACTTAAAAAAACCTGAACAGAAGAACCTGTTGCCACCAGGTCGCCGGTTGCAGCATTAAAAAGGCGGTAAGTAAATTTCAATTTTGCCGCTTCGGTAGGAATATATTTTGTTTCCACGATCACCCGGTCGCCATACCGGAGCGATTTTTTATAATCGCACTGTACACTAACAACAGGTATAACAAAACCAAGTTTATACACTTCCAGGTAACCCAGGTTGTGCAGGTTGCCAAAGGCTTCCCGTCCATCTTCAAAATACCGGATATAATGCCCGTGCCAAACGATACCCAACGGGTCGGCTTCATTAAATCGTACCAAAACTTCTGTCTTACTGCTCAATTCCTTTTTCATAATTCTGATGATCAGCCGCCGTACTGGTTTTTCCAGGCTTTATACTTTTTCTTGTCAATTTCGTCTAAAGTAGCTTTAATGGCAGAAGCCCAGATGTTCCGAAAACCAAATCCTTTGGCCTTAACTTCAAAACGCTCGGCGAGCAAGACTTTTTTTGTCTGCAAATCTACAAGTACTGTCCATACCGCAGCATCATCATCTCCTTTCTCGATACTTTTCATGGCTTCAAATACAAACAATATGCCCACTCCTTTGATGTTACCTATGTTCAATGCTTTAACCATCGGGGCCATATCGCTTTCTTTCAAACGGTTAAAATCTTCAAATTTTGCAGAAACGATCTCTTCTGCATTTATCTTTTCATTTCCTGCATGCACAGCGGTAAGGCTGTTTGAAACACTTGCCTTATTAAATGTGCCGGTAAAATCAAATTTCTTTGGTTCTGCAATCACCACATCATTGATACTCCTGTATAAACGGCCCTTTATGTCTGCGGGGTTAGCAGTCGGGCTGTTTATAAGCCTGGCTTTTGTAAAGTCTATGCCCAGGTAGACCGTTGCCGTTTCATTGCTGCCAAAAAAATCTTTCAATGATTGGGTATAAGCTGTAACACTGAGGCTCAATAATAATAAAGAAGCACACAGCCATTTTAATTTTTGTGTACGTTTCATGATCAGGAATTTTTATTTTGATTTATAAATATCTTCATGCTGCACCGGGCGATCAACTGTCCGTTACAGGAAATTTTTCCGGATATTAATGATACCGCAAAAATCTGGTTTTCTATGGTAATTTCTGTAATTAATTCATCGCCGGTTTTGGGCAATGCAAATACCTGCAGGTTATTGATGGCAGCAATATATCCAACCATCACCGGTTTATTTTCTGTTTTTGAAATATACCCCGCCCTGGCTGCAGCTGTTTGTGCAATATTTTCAACAAGGCCCGGTTCCCGCAACACATCATCAACCACAAAAATATTATCAGCCCTTATGCCAAAGCTGGTCGTTGTGGTAGTTTCATTAGAAGACAATAAACCGTCTATCATTACAAAAGGCGCCCTTTGCGGTAAAAGTGTTTCAATATTTTTTGTTTGCAGCATTTTTAAAAATTGGATGAAGAGTTTTCAGCCTTTCCGTATTTTACTTCTTTTTGAATGGTTCCCGGGCAGGTTGTCATCCCCCGGCTGAACCCTCCCAAAAATTATAATAATTAAACCATTGCTCCGGGTATTGTTTAACCTTCTTTTCCATTTCTGACGCAAAATCATTCAACATTTCCTGCATCATGGATTCTTTGGAAAACCCTGAATAATCTTTTATTTCGCGGGCAAAGAAATGATAATGCAAGGTGCTTTCCTTTAATGCAAATACAAAAGAAACGGGCACTTTAAATGTTGCCGCCAGTAAAAATGGCCCCATGGGAAACCGGGCAGGTGTACCCAGGAAATCCGCTACCATTGTTTTATTGCCTTCTATAAACCGGTCGGCGTGCATACAAACCAGTTCGTTGTTTGCAAATGCATTGCTGATGGCATAAATATGGCTCAGGTCGTTCTTAATAACAATGATCT
>CAZBIK010000024.1:0-19318 GCA_964491955.1 uncultured Ferruginibacter sp. | reverse complement strand
TTATATCAGGCTTATCGAAAATAAGAATGATGAAATAAAATATGAATTCAATTCAGCCACGAACCAGTTTGCCGTGTTCAGTGAAATTTATTACCCGCATGGATGGGAAGCATTGATCGACGGTAAGAAAACAGCTTATGTAAAGACCAATTATGCACTCCGGGGGCTGGCCATACCGGCCGGGAAGCATACCATTGATTTTATCTTTGACCCGGTATCTGTAAAAAAAGGAGAACAGATCGCCCGGTACAGCAATATATTTTCGGTTTTATTTGTGTTGTTCTGCCTGTTCATGGCCTGGAAAAAAAGGGAATTAACAACCCATGACGTAAAAGCATAAAAGCCATTTGAATAAAGACCATAAACACCTGTTTACAGATCATGATGATGATATAGCCCGGTTGATCAATGACCGGGCCAATCATTTATACCAAAAACTAGCTGTGCTGGATATTGATCACCTGGATATTGATGATTTCGGTAAGCATTATTTTACCAGCCACCATGGCGGCAGCCGCCTGTTTTTTTCGGTACAGAGCAGCGCTGATATCATCTATCAATCGGTAAAAAAAACAAACCAACCCATTGCGGGGCTGACATTTATAGATTACGGTGCCGGGCTGGGAACGCTGTTCCTGCTGGCAGGCATGGTTGGATTTAAAAAAGTATATTTCAACGATTATTTTCCGCAATGGGCTGTGTATGCCGGTATCATTGCTGATAAACTCGGGATCCGCATAGATGATTACATCCCGGGCGATATTGATGCAGTGATCGGTTATGTTAAATCGAATCAAATTCATTTTGACATCATCGCTTCGCGGAACGTGGTGGAACATATTTACAGGCTGCGGGATTTTTATGCAAACTTGTACAGTTCAGGTTTTACTGGTGTTTGTTTTGCAACCACCACGGCCAATTACCACAACCCGGCCATGCGGTTAAAACATTATTGGCTGCATTATAAAGTGGAAAGATCAACCTTTAAAAAACAACGGGAATTGTTTATCCGGGAACTGGTAAGCGGCATTCAGAAAAAAGACCTGGATGCACTGGTTAAACGCACCAGGGGAATGGCATTTGATGATCTTACCAATGCAATAGACCTGTACTTTAAAGGTGAACCTGTACCGCCGGTTGAGTTCTTACGAACCAATACCTGTGATTGCAAAACGGGTGTTTGGGCCGAAAATTTACTGACCCGTAAAAATTATATGGATATCATTGAACAGGCCGGTTTTAATGCATCATACACAGCAGGCTTCTGGGACACCCATTATAAATACCCGGGAGTAAATTTGATCACCGGTTTATTGAATAGGCTGATAAAACTCAGCGGGAAAAAAGGATATTGGTTTGCGCCGTTCGTAAATATTACTGCCGTAAAAAAATAATGGAAAGAACCATAAACATATTAAGCCTGGTTTCGTACAAATTTTTACCTCCGGATATGGGCGGGCAAAAGGGCATTGCTTTTTTCAACAGGTACCTGTCCAAAAAGGTAAACCTGGTTTGTGTTACCACGGAATCGAACAACGGTCATTTAACCGAAGGGTATCCCATAAAAAATATTTTAAGCAACAGCCCAACACGTTACATCAACCCCTTCTATATTTTTACACTGGGGCGCATCATCCGCGAAGAAAAGATCACGCACCTCATCCTGGAGCATCCTTATTATGGCTGGCTGGGTATCTTATTGAAATGGTTTTATAAAATAAAACTTGTTGTACACTCCCACAATATCGAATCGATGCGGTTCAAAAGCATGGGCAGGTGGTGGTGGGGCATTTTGTGGAACTATGAAAAGTTTACCCATAAACTGGCAGACCATAATTTCTTTATCCAGGAAGTTGACCGTGCTTATGCCATTGAAAAATTTAAACTCGATCCGCAACGATGTACCGTAATTACCTACGGTTTTGAATTAAGCCAGGCACCGGCAGCTACAGAAAAAAAAGCGGCCCGCGAAGAAATATGCAAAACACATGGTATTGCAGTAACCGATAAGATACTGCTGTTCAACGGCACACTGGGTTATAAACCAAACCTGGATGCTTTAGATATTATCCTTGAAAAAATAAACCCGCAGTTGATGTCTGCTGAAGATCTAAAATATAAGATCATCATTTGCGGCAGCAAACTTCCCCCGGGTTACAATGGCCTGGTCAACTACAAAGAAAAGAATATCATCTATGCCGGTTTTGTAGATGACATCAACAGGTATTTTAAAGGATGCGACGTTTTTATAAACCCGGTAACAGACGGCGGCGGTATTAAGACCAAAGTGGTGGAAGCATTGGGTTATGACCTTTCAGTGATCAGCACCCGCAGCGGCGCCATCGGTATACCGGGGGAGATCACCGGTAAAAAACTGCAGGTGTTACCCGACAATGACTGGAACGGGTTTGCCGGTTGTATTCTTTCGCACGATCCTTCCCATACGATACCCCCCGCTTATTTTGAGCATTTTTACTGGGGCAATATCGCCGCAAAAGCGGCTGACTGTTTCAGTTAGTTTATTGTAGTAAAAAAAACTGCCGCATAAAATGCAGCAGTTCAATATTGTCTTACTATAATTTTATTGATAGGTAATAACCAGTTTTGGATGTTTGGAAGCATCGGTAAACCTGCTGGAACTGAAGAGCCTGAGGTTGTAGATCACTTCGTTCTGCAACCTGATCTTAAACCCGTAATTGGCAACGGTAGCCATTGGTATAACCAGGTTCTTCACATCGATATCGATCAGATCAAGGAACGACTGGTTGGTATGCGGGATCGCGATCTGGCTGCCGAAATCTGTTCCCGGCTGCGTTTGCCAGGTAACTACACCGGGTGTCCAGTTTGCCGTTACCCGTTCCAGGTATAGTGCATTATTGGTACCAAAATTGGCATCAATAAAATTACCGAGCAAAGGCGTTGGCATGGAATATAAAGAAAGCTTTGCAGTAAGGATGGTTGCATTGGCAGGAAGTGCACTCAGGTCGAATTTAATAAGCCCCCTGGTAGTTAAAGGTGTTCCGCCGCTCGTCCAGGCACAACCGGCCAGTTCCACATCTGAATGGTTTGTATAATCCCCGTTCCAAAAACCCAAATGAACCTCGTTCACATTATTGGCAGGCTGCAAAACCAGGGTTTGAACTACAGAAGGAAGCACTGTAACATCAACCGTATCCACACCGGTTAACCCGGCCTGGTCAATCACCATGAACTGGAAACGGTATGTGCCCGCCACTATACTTGTTACGGTTGTTGACTGAGATGCGGGACTGTTGATCACCGGAACATTTGGCCCGGTCACCAGGCTCCACAAATAACCAACAATATTGCCATTCGTGCTTGTACCCGTCCCCGTAAGTGTAAATGAAGCTGCCGGCAACTGCACGGTTTGCGGCAACCCGGCATCAGCCACAGGGGCATTCTGAATGATGGTATTATTCACATCTTTCTGACAGGCTGTAAAAAACAGGCTGGTTACCAGGCAAAATAAAAGGGTTTTGAAAACAGTTTTCATAAACGGTTTTTAATGATTAAAATTGATGATGACAGGTATTTCTGTGTGCTGCCTAAGTGAAAAATCAGTGGTAAAAATAGTTTTTAAAAGCTATAAAACAAATTAAATGGTAGTTTTAAAATAACCCGGGCGCTATTTCAGGGATAAACTGTTGCGATCAGGTATTTCCACGTTTTTTTTGCATGAAATTCATAAACAGTTTATAGTTGATCTGTAGAAATACAACTACAACAATCCCCATACGCTGCAACAAATTGAATTTGATACGTACAGCCCGGTCATCAAAAATATGGGTTGCCACTTCATAAGCAGAATAGGTCTCAAAAAAAAGCGCTTTTAGTTTATTCAACTTAAATTTCTGCACCATTTTTTTACGGGTACCGGAATTGCCGTGAGCCGAACGGTGGTAAGATGTGTTTGTTACGTAACTGAGCTTTCCCAAAACAGCCAGTTTTGCCATAAAGCTCCAGTCGCACCCCACATGTTCTCCTATGGGTTTTGCTTTTAACAGGTGGTTCCTGAATACCCCGTAAAAATTACCGTTCTTTCCGGCATTAGCGAAAAAAGCGGTTACTCTTTTGAAAGCAGCTGGCTGTTCAAGCCTGAACATCTTTTCATCAAAAAGGAAATCATCGCCTGAATAATACCTGGCAATTCCTGAGCATAAAACATGATCGGGATGACCGAGCAAAAACTGCATACAGGCTTCAATATAATTGCTGTCGAAATGATCATCATCACTCATCCAGGTAAAAAAGCCTGCTGTTGATTTGGCATACACAAAGCGGCTGGCTGTTTCAGTAAGTTTACAGTTCAAAAAAAAACTGCCGCATAAAATGCAGCAGTTCAATATGCGTTTTACCAATATTTTATTGGTACGTGATGACCAGTTTTGGGTGCTTTGCTGTAGCGGCATGCCTGCTTGAACAAAAGTCCCTTAAATTATAAATTGTTTCACTTTGCAATCTCACCTTAAACCCAAAATTATTATTCGAAAGTACCATGGGAGTAACCTGGTTTTTAACATCAATATCAATAAGGTCCAGGGTAGTCAGGTTGGTATGAGGTATAGAAACCTGCGTGGTAAAATCTGTTCCGGGTTGTGTTTGCCAGGTTATTGTAACCGGGTTCCAGGCAGTAGTTACCCGCTCTATAAACAGTGCATTAGCCGGGCCTGAATTAGCATCTATAAAATTACTGCCAAGCAAAGGAGTTGGGTTAGAATACAAGCTGAGTTTTGCTGAAATAATTGTTGCGTTTGCAGGTATAGAACTTAGATCAAATTTAAAAATCGCCCTTGTATTAAGCGGGTCGCCAAATCTTGTCCAGGCACATCCGGCAAGATCTGTAGGTAAACGGTCTGTAAAATCTCCGTTCCAGAATCCCAACATAACCTCATTTGGATTATTTGCAGGTTGTAGAGTAAGCGTTTGAATGGCAGAAGGATTAACTGTTACAGATACGGTATCTACACCGGTTAACCCGGCCTGGTCAATAACCATAAACTGGAAACGGTAAGTGCCGGCCATTAAATTTGTAACATTGGTAGTGGAAGAACTGGGACTGTGAATTACCGGAACATTTGGTCCTGTAATTAAACTCCACAAATAACCAACAATACTTCCGTTGGTTGAAGTTCCGGTACCTGTTAACGTAAGGCTTGCTGGTAACTGTATTACCTGGTCAGGGCCAGCTTCGGCTATTGGGGGATATTGTATAACATTGTTTACGATATCCTTTTGACAGGCTGTAAATAACAAGCTGGTAAGGAGGCAAAATAAAAAGGTTTTTAAAACAGTTTTCATAAATGGTTTTTAATTATAAAATTTGATGCCGCAGGCAGGTAAGTGTGCCTCCAAAACGTATATCCGGCGGTAAAAATAGCTTTTAAAAGGTATAAAACAAATTAAACGGACTCTTATAATAAGGGAAGCTGTTCAGGCAAGGTATTTCCCCGATTCTTCTGCATGAAATTCATAAACAGTTTATAGTTGATCTGTAGAAATACAACTACAACAATCCCCATACGCTGCAACAAATTGAATTTGATACGTACAGCCCGGTCATCAAAAATATGGGTTGCCACTTCATAAGCAGAATAGGTCTCAAAAAAAAGCGCTTTTAGTTTATTCAACTTAAATTTCTGCACCATTTTTTTACGGGTACCGGAATTGCCGTGAGCCGAACGGTGGTAAGATGTGTTTGTTACGTAACTGAGCTTTCCCAAAACAGCCAGTTTTGCCATAAAGCTCCAGTCGCACCCCACATGTTCTCCTATGGGTTTTGCTTTTAACAGGTGGTTCCTGAATACCCCGTAAAAATTACCGTTCTTTCCGGCATTAGCGAAAAAAGCGGTTACTCTTTTGAAAGCAGCTGGCTGTTCAAGCCTGAACATCTTTTCATCAAAAAGGAAATCATCGCCTGAATAATACCTGGCAATTCCTGAGCATAAAACATGATCGGGATGACCGAGCAAAAACTGCATACAGGCTTCAATATAATTGCTGTCGAAATGATCATCATCACTCATCCAGGTAAAATAATCAGCCGTTGCTTTGGCATACACAAAGTTGAAGTTCTCTTCCAGCCCGATATTTTCGGCCTGCCTGAAATGCTTTATCCTGCTGTCCTTTGCTGCAAATTCCCGGATCACTTCCTGCACTTTTTCATCTGTTGAACAGTTATCCGAAATGATGATCTCCAGGTTTTTATAAGTTTGCCTGGCGATGGTTTGCAGGCATTTTTTTAACCCGTCCGGCCGGTTATAAGTAGGCAAGCCAATAGTTACTAAAGGTTCACTATTGGCTTGCATATGTTGGTTTATTTCTTTTGCTTCATTCATGATGATCAGGCGATCCGCTTCAGGTATCCGCCTCCCAGTGCTTCTGTGATCAGCAATTTATTGGTGATGGCTTCATCTTTTACAAATTCCGTGGTTGTTTTTAAAAATGCTTCCATGGCCGTGTATGGATTATTTCCTACATCCCAGGGCCTGTCGGTAACATATCCCTTTGGAAAAAATTCCACGAAAGTATCGGGCAATAAAATATAGGAATCCATGCTTACCAGCGGGGTGTACATTTCAAGTTCACGCAACACATGGTCGTGTGTATGGTTTGAATCGAGTACCACCATAACTTTTTTAAACCCTTTTGCATAATCAGCGATCTGCGCCACAATGCCTTCATCAATGGAAGAACCTTCCAGCATGGTGATGTTCTTCATCATCGGGTGTTTTTCAATTTCATCACGGTTGTGTTTGCGGATATCGATATCCACGGCGATCACTTTTCCGCCGTTGCCCAGCAGTTCCATCATGCTTGATGAAAATATGATGGACCCTCCGTGTGCTATGCCTGTTTCAATGATCAGGTCGGGCTTTACATCCCAGATCAGTTCCTGCATGATCTGTATATCCTGCGGGTATTTGATGATGGGGCGTCCCATCCAGGTAAAATTATAGGTGTACTTGTACCTGTCTGAATGCAGCATCCAGTCAACCGACTTCTGTTTCAGTTCGGCATCTTTGCTCATCAGTTCCATGGCTGCAGCTCTCTCCTGCTTAAATTGCTCAATTGGGTTCATTGTTTTATTTTGATGTTAGATAATTAAAGATCTGTTCTATCTCCGATTCCAGGGTATAATGCGCATCTTCTGCAAAACCCAGCCGGTGCAGTTTATCCAGGCTTACCTGGAAATGATTGGTTATTGCGGGCTCTGTACCGGTAATATTCAACTGCACTGTTTTATGATACAATTGCTCATACACCTGTTTTACTTTTTGTGCAACTTCAACCATGGTGTTTGCCCGGGAAGACGCTAAATTAAAGCATTCATAGTTATCCGGGAAATGTTGCAGGATACTGTCAACCGCCCTGCTCAGGTTCTGCAGGTTTACAAAGTTGCGCATCTGCAATCCCGAAGACTTTATAGTGATCGTTCCGGATTCAACTGCCTCCCTGCAAAAGCAGCCCGGTACAAGGCTCCAGCGGTTAAAGGCATCAGTTAAAATACGGCCATACACATTGCTGGGCCGCACAGAAACGGTTTTCAGTTTGCCCTGCCTGGCATACAGTTCGGCATACATCTCCCCAAAAAGATGGTTCAATCCATAATCATTCTGGTAATGCAGCGGTGATTGCTCATTGATGTCCCCGGAAAGTTCTGTGCCATATACCTGGAGGGTAGAGAATACCATTACCTGCGGAATGCTATTCTTAACGGCAAGATCCAGGATATTCTTTGTGCCAACAGCAGAAAGCTCAATGCCTTTTAAAGTATCTTTTGAAATGATGTCATTGGCTGTTGCCGTATGTATGATCACATCTGCTGATACAGATAAATTATTCAATGCGTCTTTATCAAGCACATCCAGTTCAAGCAGTTTTGCCTGCGAAAGCAATGCCTTTGTTGATGCATCGAACCGGCGTGAACTGGCGATCACTGCATCCCCTTTTTGTAAAAACCAGGAAGCCAGGTAAGAACCTATAAAACCATTTGCACCTGTTATTAAGATCTTCATGCCCTTATTTTATTTTACGATGAGCCCCTGCCCTGTTGGCAGCGTTAATATTTTTATTCCTTTTTCTGCAGCCCAGGCATTGTGCGCCTCATATTGCAGGTCGCAGGTGACATATGCATAATCATCCAGTACGATCATGCCGCCTTTTGATAATTTATCCCAAAAATAATCCAATGCGGCTATTTCAGGGGCTATACAATTCATGTCGATGGATAAGAATGCGATCCTTTGACTGTTTACCTGTGACAATGTACCAGGAACCATGCCTTTGATGATCTTTACAAAAGGAAAATCTTTAAAGGTTTCCTGTACCTGTGCATAACAGTCCTGGTATTCGTGTTGAAAATGCTCTTTTCGACCGGCTGCTTTTTCTTTTTCCGTCAGCAGTTCTTCAGCAAGTCCTTCAAAAGTATCCAGCAGGTAAAATGACTTGCCTGTTTTTGAAAGGTCAAGGTATTCCACAATGGCCCTTGCAAATCCGCCTTTATTGGTGCCGCATTCCACAAAATCACCTTCCACCTGCAGGCATTGATTGGCAGCCCACAATATGGTGTGTACCCGCCAGTGCACCTGGCTCCACGAACCGGTTGCTGCACCTGCTTTTTCGGCTTTTATAAAACCAGGGTCAGCCATAAACCCGGTATTGTGCACCGTGGTCAAACCATCCTGGTCATAGGTAATGGCCGGTTTTGAAAAATGCTGCAGGGTTCTTATTATTTTACGAATGATGTTCAACAGGCGTTTTTTTAAATTTCCGGATCAATGTTTTAACCGGTTTCTTGATAAAGATATAATACAAAATAAAATCTTCGTTACAAATTAATCCCAATGCGTTTGAAAATAACAGGCCCATCTTTTGAAAAATATTAAGGTGCCTGAACCCAAACTGGTACGAGCAATATTTTAAAAAATAAGCTTCAAAAAAATAATACCTGCTTTTTATATTGAATGCCTTGCGGACCCTGTCCATATTGGTGGAACTGCCGCCCCGGTGGTAATAAAAACAGGACCGGCCCCTGAGGTATAAAAATTTTCCCTTGCTCAGGGTTTCATAAATAAACATATGATCGCCGCCCCAGCTGTTGCTGAACGGGATATTCTTTATCAAAGCGGTGCGGTATACCCCGCAAAAAAAATATTTATTCTCATCGGTGCTTTTTACAAAATTAAAACTGCGGGCGTACAGGTTATCCTGCATAAAACCCCGGTTCAGCCTGCTTGGTTTTGCCACCCCGTCTGTACCTACAATTTTAAGATCGGGCATGCAGAGCGATACATCCGGGTATTGCTCCATGCCCTGCACACATACTTCTATAAAATTGGGATCCCAGTGATCGTCATCGGCAGCCCACATAAAATAATCCCCGGTTGCCTTATCCAGTAAAAACTGGAAATTGGGTATAATGCTCAGGTTTTCTTTTTGAACATATACCTGTACCCTTGAATCCTGTGCTGCAAATTTTTGAAGGATGGAATCCACTTGGGGATCAGTAGAACAATTGTCTGATACAATGACGTGCAGGTTGCTGTAAGTTTGTGCAAGTATGCATTCCAGTGTGCGCTGCAAACCATCCGGCCGGTTATAGGTAGGGATACCCACCGTTACCAATGGCAATTTGTTTACCGGTGTCATAAGGCTACGCCGGTAAAGGTTTCATCAATCAGCGGAATTTTCATGTCTTTGTCGGATACCAGTGAAACGGCCAGTGGCCATTCAATCCCAACTTTTGCATCATCGTATTTTACACCTCCCTCGCTTTCCTTATTGTAAAAAGCGGAAACCATGTAGGTGATCTCCGAGTAATCGCTCAATGACTGGAAGCCATGTGCAAATCCCGCGGGCACATACATCATCCGTTTATTTTCGGCATTCAGCTCCGCACCGAACCATTGCAGGAATGTGGGTGAGCCTGCCCGGACATCAATGATCACATCAAAAATGGCGCCCTGCACACATTTTACCAGCTTCACTTCGCAGTGTGGCGCATGTTGAAAATGCATACCCCTGATCACCCCTTTACCATGTGTTCCCGAATGGTTGGCCTGCACAAAATGCTGTACCAGGCCCTCTGCTCCAAATTCTTTTTCACAGAAGGTTCGTGTAAAAAATCCACGGCTGTCCTGGAAGGGCTGCACATCAATGGTAAAAGCGCCTGCTAATTTCGTTGGGTTGAATATCATCGGTTCATTAAAATTTTGAAGGTAAAAACCTGGCGTCGTTCTTGGGCAATATCAGTTTAGGGCTCAGGTCATATACAATTTTGAACAGGCCGTTTTCCACCAGGTTAACGGAAGGCACTGCCAGTAAATTAAAACCATGATGCGGCGGTATTTCGCAATAGGTCCTGTTCAACGGCAACAATTCAACCGGCATGTTGCCCGTATCAATATTCTGATGAAACTCCCTGACCGCAAAAACCGTGTACCCCAGTTCAGTCATCAGTTTCACCGAATCCGAATTTTCGAGTCCATGGCTCCAGTCGTTGTATAAACTGTGCGTTTCAAAAACCACTACTGGTTTATCTTTTTGCAGCATTTCCCGGGCGCCTTCCAGCACTTTAATTTCACTGCCTTCCACATCGATCATCAGCAAGTTCACCTTGCCCACTTTATTTTAGGTCACATAATCATCAATGGTGATGGTATGCAGTACATTTTCTGTGGCTTCAGCCGCTGTGATGGTGGAAGCCAGGGCATCTTCACCTTCAAAAACAAGTTTTTCCCCGCTTTTATTCCAGAGCGCCAGGTTATTGATGAGCACATTGGTGAGCCCGTTGAGCTTTGCATTTTCGATGATGAGGTCCGAGTTGTTCTTGTTGGGTTCAAACGTATGGCAGATCCCGGTTTCGCGGATATTATAAGCTACCGGTATGGCCTGGTCGCCAAAATAAGCACCGGCTATAATTACATTTTCTGCATGGCCTGAAAAATGCAGCAATAATTTTGTGGTCTGTGGTTCCCACACATGCCCGGGTTTTACAGGCTGGCTTAATAAAAATTCGCGTGCGATCTTTGAATTGTACACAAAATTTATTTTGATCCCGTTCTCCAGTTCTTTCGAAAATTTTTCACCCATGAACAGTTCATCGGCCAGTGGTCCGCTAACGGTATCCCTTACATTGGTTTGCGGGTGCCCGCCTTTAATTTCAAAATCGATCAATGATTGTATGAATAACTGCTGAACCAACGGCTCTTTCTGAAAATGCGCTTTTATTTTACTGATATTGCCCATTACACTTTTTTTAAAATTAACTGTTGATCAATGATGCCGTTGTCCATTAATTGCCGGATCATTTGCAAACGCATCAGGGTTGACTGGCGGAAACCGGTGTCGCTGAAACGCATGGATTGTAATCCATGTTTCAGGTCCTCTACGGCATCATCCAGGCTGATCTGCGGCTGGTGGTTTGGCGCCAGTTGTTCATAAAGGTCAAAACTCACTTTGTATGAACGTTTGTCGGGTGCGGCATTGGTATTGATGTGTACCTCCACGCCGGTAAAATGATGCTGTACTGCAGCTGCCAGTTCTTTTACCTGGTAGTTCCAGCTGTTGCTGCCGGTATTGATGATCAAAAAATTTCCGCCTGCAGTACGCTGTATGGCCCAATCCATGGCCCGGGCCATATCTTTCACATGTATCAGTGGGCGCCATGGAGTGCCATCACTTAAGATGCTGATCTTTTTATCGGCAATGGCGCTGGCAACAAAATCATTCAGCACCAGGTCGAGCCTTAACCGGTCGCTGTAACCACAGGCAGTGGCAAAACGCAAACAGGTTACCCGGAATGATTCATCAGCAAGCGGCTGTAAGCCCTGCTCCGCAAATACCTTGGATTTAGCGTAGGCTGTCAGCGGATTTACATCCGATGTTTCGGTACGGGGTGCCGTATCTGCAAAACCATATACGCTGCAACTGCTGGCAAAAACAAAATGTTTTACGCCCTGCTGTTTAGCTTTGGACGCAATGTCAACCGCTGCATTAAAATTAATATCGAGGGTCGGCTGTTCAAAAGCATTGCCCATGGGATCATTGCTGATGGCTGCGAGGTAGATCACGGCATCAAAGCCCTTTAATATAGCCGCATCAAAATGACGCACATCGCCAAAGTATTGCCTGTCCAGCAAAGTATCACCGGTAATGCCGTTGGGTGTATAGTTCTGGATGAAATAACCAATGTCGTATCCAGCCAAAAAATAACCGGGATGGTTTGTTCTGAAATGTTTTGCAACCATGGGGCCAATATACCCGAGGTTGCCGATCACTAATACTTTCATGATATGATATTACCAGGTTTTCCAGGGGGCCCTGTTGCCTTCCCATAATTCGTTCAGTTCAATTTTATCACGCAGGGCATCCATACATTTCCAGAATCCTTTGTGTTTATATGCGATCAGCTGTTTATCAGCGGTTAACCTTTCCAGTGGTTCATCTTCCCACATCGTGTTGCTCATGTCCTTCTCCAGGTAATTGAATACTCCTGGTTTCAACACAAAAAAACCGCCATTGATCCATTGCGCATCGGCCTTTGCTTTTTCACGGAATGCATTTACTGTTCCATCGGCAGCCAGGTCCATCCCGCCAAACCGGGCATCGGGCTGTACCGAAGTAACGGTGGCGATTTTATTACTGGCTTTGTGAAAAGCTACCAGGTCATGGATATTTACATCACAAACACCATCCCCGTAGGTAAGCATAAAATCTTCGTTGCCTATATATTTTTTCACCTGTTGCAGCCTGCCGGCTGTCTTGGTATTCAACCCGGTCTCAACCAGGGTAACCTTAAAAGACTCGGAACGCGTTCCCAGTATCTCCATGTTGTTGTTCTCCAGGTCGATCTTAATATCGGAATTGTGCAAAAAATAATTCATGAAGTATTCCTTAATCACATAACCCTTGTAACCGAGGCAAATGATAAAATCGTTGAACCCGTAATGGCTGTATATTTTCATGATGTGCCAGAGAATGGGCTTGCCACCGATCTCTACCATGGGCTTGGGGCGAACGTCAGTTTCCTCCGAAATACGGGTACCTAACCCACCGGCAAATAATACAACCTTCATGTTCGCTGATTTAATTTGCGCAAAAATAAAGCTTTTGCCTCTTTCATCCGGTCATCCAGCTTAAATTTCACGAATTGGGTATAATAGCTTTTCAGATCAAAATCCGGGGAGCTGTTTTCCCGGATCACTTCATCGAGGTGTAAAAAACCATGGGCATTGGCCTCATTAAATGCAGCTGTAAATTCAGCTGCCATTGGTTTGTTGCTTACCCAGGCAGCAAAAACAAAAGGCAGGCCTGTCATTTCTTTCCAGGCAGAACCGAGGTCATAAATATACCTGGCGGTCTTTCTTTGCAGCAATGCCCGGTCGCCGATCACCAAACCGGCAACAGAACCGGAAATATCCTGTTCATAATTTTCCTTAACGGCAACAAGTTCAGGTGATATCTTCCAGTGCTCATGCAGCAATATTTTTAACAGGGCAACCGAGGTCCTGCTCTGGTAATCCAGGATAATGGTTTTGATCTCCCGGAGTGGCACATCGCTGAACAGGCAAACACTGGCCACTTCTCCATCACAGCCAATACAGTAATCAGAAACAATATAAGGTTCCTGTAATGATGGTATAACAGCAACCGGAACCAGCCCGATATCGATCCGGTCATTTATCAAATGGGAGGCAATATTTGCCGGGTAATCAATGATCAGCTCAACGGCATCCTTCATTTTGCCCTGCTCAAAGCCAAAGATCAGTGGTTTTGTATTTAAATAACTAACGGCTCCTACCCTTATCTTCTGTATCAATTAACGTATTTTTGCGGCAAATTTACTGCATCAACATGGATTTAAATCAACTGACTGCCATATCCCCCATCGACGGCCGCTACCGCAAACAAACTGCACATTTGAGTGATTACTTCAGCGAATATGCGCTGATCAGGTACCGGGTGATCGTAGAGGTGGAATATTTTTTGTTTTTGGCCGAAAAGCGTTTTTTTAAAGTAGATGCCAAAAAAAAACAGTATCTCCATAAAATAATGAATGAATTTTCACTGCAGGATGCAGCCGGTATTAAAAAAACAGAAACCGTCACCAACCATGATGTAAAGGCAGTGGAGTATTTTATCAAATCGGCCCTGGATGATTGTAAAGCGGGCCATTTAAAGGAATGGGTCCATTTTGGTTTAACCTCCCAGGATATCAACAACACCGCTATTCCCCTGCTCTGGAAAAAGAGCATTGAACTGGAATATTTACCGGCGGTCATCAACCTGCAGCATGCCATTGGAAAGCTGGCACTGGCCTGGAAAGATGTGCCCATGCTGGCCCGTACGCATGGACAGCCCGCAAGTCCCACCAGGCTGGGCAAGGAAATGATGGTATTTGTGGAAAGGCTCGAGAACCAGATCCAGCTCTTCAGTTATATCCCGTTCACAGCAAAATTTGGCGGCGCTACCGGAAACTTCAATGCTCACCATGTGGCATACCCGAAATATAACTGGGTAAAATTTGCCAATGAATTTACGGAAACCAGGCTGGGTTTACAGCGACAGCAATACACCACCCAGGTAGAACATTACGATACGCTCGCAGCCCATTTTGATGCCATCAAACGCATCAACAACATCTTCATCGATCTTTGCCGGGATATGTGGACCTATATCAGCATGGATTATTTTAAGCAGCAGACCAAAAAAGGCGAGATCGGCAGCAGCGCCATGCCACATAAGGTAAACCCCATTGATTTTGAGAATGCCGAAGGGAACCTGGGCATTGCAAACGCTTTGCTTGAACATCTTTCCGCTAAACTGCCCGTTTCCAGGCTGCAAAGGGACCTCACCGATTCAACTGTTCTAAGAAATATCGGCGTACCTATGGCACATATCATAATTGCCATCCGGTCGGCCGAAAAAGGGATCAGCAAACTGGTATTGAATGAACCAAAACTAAAAGCCGACCTGGAAGCCAACTGGGCCGTGGTTGCCGAAGCCATTCAAACCATTTTAAGGAGGGAAAACTATCCAAATCCATACGAAGCACTGAAAGACCTCACCAGGGGTAAACATGCCATTGATAAAAAAACAATTCATAGTTTCATTGCCGGTTTAAAAGTTACTGCAGCTGTAAAAAAAGAATTAAAGGCCATCACGCCACATAATTACCTGGGTTTATAATAATTCTTTATGTAATTTGTCCTGATTTTTATCCTTATTTCACTACTATGAAGAAATTATTGCTCCCCTTATTATTAGTGGCAAACGTATGTTTTGGCCAGGTTGACCTGAACCTGGGATTAAGGGCATACTACCCTTTTACAGGCAATGCCAATGATGTAAGCGGCAATAATAACAACCCGGTGTTCAACAATGCCACATTAACGGCAGACAGGCTAGGGAGCCCGAACAGTGCCTATCGTTTCAACGGAACTTCATCATACATTCAGATACCGAACAGCCCTTCATTGAATACAACCAATAAACTTTCACTCAGTGCGTGGATAAAACCAATGGGGTTCTATGCCGGGACCTGCCATGGCAATTCGATCATCAGTAAAGGGACCACCGCTACTACACCGGGTTTATATATAATCTGGTATGACGATAATGCAGGTACGAACGGGGGAAACTGCAGTGGCCCGGTTAACCCGGCTGTTCAGAATTTTTACGGTGTTGCAAACATGACGCCTCCACCGGGATATACACCTTATATTCAGCAGAATCAATGGTATAATGTTATTGTAACCTACGATGGCATAACAGCTAAACTATATGTTGATTGTGTACTTATTTTCAGTACCCCACAGGGCAGTATAAATTTTACCAATACTGCAGATCTTTTTTTGGGAAGGGTCAATAACGCATCTTTTCCTTATTGGGTCAACGGCGATATGGATGAAGTAAGGATCTATGACCGGGCACTGACCGTTGATGAAGTAAATGTATTGGGTGGTTGCGCTGTTGCACCGGGTATTTCCGGTATCATAAATGATTATACTCCCGTGCTTGGTTTAAATCTATGTGACAATAAACTCACTGTGGAAGACGCTTCCAGGTTTAATACCGGCGATACCGTTTTACTGATGCAGATGAAAGGCGCTGTGATCGATTCTTCGAATACAGCAAACTTTGGTACCATAACCGATTATAAAAATTCGGGTAATTATGAATTCAATTATGTAAAAAGCAGATCAGGTAATGTCATTGAATTAAAAAATATGGTCACCCGGCAATATGATATTCCTGCAGGAAAAGTACAACTGGTGCGGGTGCCCTATTATACTGATATAAATATCAATGGTACATTGACCTGCCTGCCCTGGGATGGAAACAAGGGAGGAGTTCTGGTGTTCAATGTTTTAAATACCCTTACGCTTAATGCAAACCTGGATGTAAGTGGCAGGGGTTTCAAAGGGGGCCCGGGGTATAATCCCGGAAACGCAACCCTGAACTGCGCTCAAAACAATTACAATTATCCCCCAAACACTTTATTTGCTGCACAAAAAGGAGAAAGCATAACCTCTATTTCCAATAATATAATCTGTGGCAAGGGCAGCCCTGCAGGCGGCGGTGGTGGCGGACTTGGCCACAATAGCGGCGGAGGTGGCGGCGGAAACGCCGGTGGTGGCGGTTTTGGTGGTTACCAACTGGAGCCTTGCGGCAATGCCCCATTCGATAACCGGGGCATTGGTGGTAAAGAATTGCAGTATAGTACGGCCAGTAATAAAATTTTCATGGGTAGTGGTGGTGGCGCCGGGCATGCTGATAACCCGGGAAATATTCCTCCTGCCGGAGGAAACGGCGGTGGCCTTATTAGTATCAAGGCCGACAGGATCCGTTCTAATTCAAATAAGATACTGGCTAATGGTGACAATGGCTTAGTGTGCTCCATCCCTTCATCTGCCAATTGCCATGATGGAATGGGCGGCGGCGGTGCCGGTGGATCTGTATTGCTGAGCATAAATCAGTTTCTTGATAATGCAACGTCAGAGGTCAGGGGTGGAAAAGGTGCTGATATGATCGGTGGCCCCATTGCCACGGCAGGGAGGATCGGAGCCGGAGGAGGTGGCGGTGGTGGGCTGACATTTGTAAAAAGTTTTGCGGTACCTGCCAATCTAACCATTGCCAATGCCGGTGGATTGAATGGCGTTTTAACCCAGGACGGGAACAGTTCCTGGGGAGCAACTTCCGGGGTTGCCGGCCAGAATCTTTTTAACCTGGCTCTTCCCTTTTCATTAACTGCATTCCGGAATAATATAGATTCCGTACGGATAAAAGACAGCCTTTTAATTTGTAACAGCTATGATTTTAAAGGCCTGGCATACATCAACACAAGCCCGATCACCTCGTGGCAGAGGTTTTTTGGTGACGGCGGAACAGCCAATACACAGAACACTACCCATACCTATATCACCGGCGGGACTTTCATCGTGAAATTAGTTGTGTCGGATATCAATGGATGCAGGGACAGTATATCAAAAACTGTAAATGCGGTCCTTTTCACTGCAGATGCCGGAGCTGATACAACGGTGTGCTCCGGAAGCCCTGCTACTGTTTTGCTTCGTGCCAGTGCAGGAATAAGTTATGCATGGACACCGGCTGCCCTGCTCAATAATCCTGCTCTTCAAAACCCGACTGCAACCATAAATAACACGACCCGTTTTTATGTAACCATTACCAATGCTACAGGTTGTACAGCCCAGGATTCTGTATTGATCAGCCTGGCCACAGCTCCTGCCAATACGAGGTACCCAACACTTGTTGCAGTTCCATACCAGCAACTGCAATTGCAGGCACGAAACATTGGAGGAGTAAGTTTTCTATGGCTCCCCAATGCAGGGTTAGACAATAATACTATAATCAACCCGGTATTTTTCTATTCGCAAACCCAGGAATATATTGTTCGTATTACCACAACTGCCGGTTGTAATGTAATTGATACCCAATTGGTGGAAATAAAGGGGAAAAAGGGTATTTATGTTCCAAAAGGGTTTACACCGAATGGAGATGGAAACAATGACCGGCTTTACCCAATATTGATCGGCATTAAACAATTGAATTATTTTAAAATTTATAACCGGTGGGGCAACCTTTTATTTGAAACCACCAGCGGCAGACCTGAAGACGGCTGGGATGGAACTTTTAAAGGGAAAAAACAACCTGTTGAAACATATACCTGGGTAGTAGAAGGAATAGATATAGACAATTTGATAATCAGAAAAAACGGTAATACTTTATTAATCCACTAGATCTATGCAAACAAAATACCGGAAATCAATATTTACAGTTTTACTGGTTTTTCTGCTCTCAAGCTTAAAAGCGCAGGATCCGCATTTTTCTATGTACTTTGCTTCACCGCTTACACTTAACCCTGCCATGACCGGGTACTTTTATGGGGACCACAGGGCCAGCGCCAATTTCAGGCAGCAGTGGTGGTCATTGGGCTCACCATTTGTTACCAATACTTTAAGCTACGATACAAAACTGATGCAGCTAAAAATTCCGGAAAAAGACATTTTTGGCGCAGGTATCATGGCTTTGTACGATCAATCACTTGGTGGTTCATTCAACAGTATCAATATCTCTGCTTCAGGGTCATATCACAAAGCGCTTGATGAACATGGCGAAAATAATATTGGCATTGGCTTTCAATTTACATTTGCATCCAGGCAAATAAACATGGCAGGACTTGATTTTGCAAATCAGTTTAACGGAAGCGGGTTTGATACCCGTATACCTTCCAACGAAAATTTTTTACGAACAACAAGCAGTTACGTTGATTTAAATACGGGTGTTTTATACAGGTACGATACAGAAAATACAGAAATATATGTGGGCGCATCAGTATATCACCTGATAAGACCCAATACAACTTTTTTAAAAAATGAAAACTTTAGTTTACCCATGCGATATACTGCACAGGCAGGCGCAAGGTTATCAGTAGGTGAAAACGGGAATGAACTTTTTTTTAGCGGTTTATATATGTACCAGGCTGCAGCAACCGAAAAAAATATAGGCTTTGCCTATGGCATTTCAGTAAGCAGCGAAACCTCGGTATATGCCGGAAGCTGGTACAGGATTGGCGATGCCATACTACCTTATATTGGGCTGGACCATAAAAATTTCCAAGTAGGTTTAACTTATGATATAATCACCTCTGATCTTAAAAAATATAGTCCCAAAAATGGTAGCTTTGAGTTATCGGTTAATCTGCTGATGTCTCGCCCAAGAAATGTTTACACAAATTACAAGGGTGGACGGATATTTTAAGTGTTGAACCTTTACT
>CAZBIK010000023.1:0-19432 GCA_964491955.1 uncultured Ferruginibacter sp. | reverse complement strand
TTAGTTAAGAAAAAATAATTTTCATTTTGATCTTCGTTGTATGCCAAATGGTATGATAAAAATAGCAGCCTTTGGATCACTGTTTTTTATAGTACAGGCGGTACCTGCCCAGTTGAAAATAAATAAATCAGATACGGCTGTAAAGCAGGTGAACCTGCAGGAAGTTGTGGTATCTGTAAACAAATGGGAACTGAAATTAAGTGAGGTCCCCAATAAAATAACCAGGGTTGGCAAACCCGATATTATACAGAACAACCCGCAAACTGCCGCCGACCTCCTCAATCAGACAGGAACTGTTTTTATTCAAAAAAGCCAGTTGGGCGGCGGAAGCCCAATGATACGGGGTTTTGCAACCAACCGGGTATTGCTGGTCATTGACGGTGTGCGCATGAACAATGCCATTTACCGGAGTGGCAACCTGCAGAACATCATCAGCATTGATGCCTTAAGCATCCAGTCCGCTGAAGTGATCTTCGGGCCGGGATCCCTGGTTTATGGAAGTGATGCCATAGGTGGGGTAATGGACTTTCATACACTGCATGCCGGTTTTGCAAAAGAAAAAAAAATACATTTTACGGGTAATGCTTTGGCAAGATTTTCCACTGCAAATAAAGAAAATACCTTTCATGCAGATATTAACCTGGGGTTAAAGAAATGGTCCTTTCTTTCTTCATTCACCTACAGCAGGTTTCACGATCTGAAAATGGGAAAAAACGGGGGACAGGACAGTTACCTGCGGCCGGAATATATAGAACGGATTAACGGCATTGACAGTATTGTAAAAAACAAAGACCCCAGGATACAGCGCTTCAGCGGGTATGAGCAGTTCAATTTTTTGCAGAAGGTCCGTTTTAAACCAACCGATCATATTGACATACAGTATAGTTTTACCTATGCCGGCACGGGGAATGCAGCCAGGTACGACAGGCTGATCCAGTACCGGAACGGGAATTTAAGGTTTGCTGAATGGAACTATGGGCCGATGCTGTGGCGCATGCATCATTTTCAAATGCTGCACAGTAAAAAAAATGCGGTTTATGATGATATACGCCTCACTGCAGCATACCAGAATTATGATGAAAGCCGTGTTGACCGCACGAGAGCTAACAACAACCGCAACAGGCAGGCCGAAAAAGTAAATGCGGTGAGCATAAACCTGGATGCAAACAAAAAACTGGGAAAAGGGGAATTGTTTTATGGTGCAGAGCATGTTTACAATAAAGTTGGCTCAACCGGTATACAGACAAATATTTTAACTATGGCCGAAACGCCAATGGTTAGCCGCTACCCGGATGGCAGTACCTGGAGTACTACGGGCATTTACGGCAGTTATAAAATAAACCTGCATCCATCCCTTACTTTAACAGGAGGAATGCGTTACAGTTACAATACACTGAACGCCGATTTTGATACCAGCTTCATCCCGTTCCCCTATCAAAAAGCAACACTGAAGGATGGCGGGCTTACTGGTAATCTCGGCCTGGTTTACAGGCCTGCAGAAACCTGGCAGTTTAATGCCAACGCATCAACCGGTTACCGCATGCCCAATGTGGATGATATTGGTAAATTGTTTGAAACTGTTCCGGGAAATGTAACGGTACCCAATCCTGATCTGAAACCGGAATATGCCTGGAATTTTGAAATCGGTATCGTAAAAAATATCAGCCAAAAATTAAGGCTGGAATTAAATGGTTTTCATACCATTTTGAAAGATGCCATAGTTCGCCGCCCAACAACATTTAACGGAAAAGACAGTATCCTTTTTGATGGGGTGGAAAGCCGGGTTGAAGCATTGCAAAATGTTGCAAAAGCCACGGTGTGGGGTTTCCAGGCCAGTGTTGAGTTTTTCATAAACAAAGGCCTTTCGGTACAAACCCATGCCAACCTGATCAGTGGTAAAGAAACAGATGAATTAAAAAATGAACAGGTAGCCCTTCGGCATGCACCGCCTTTTTACGGAAGCACATTGATCAAATACCGCCATAAAAAATTTGTTGCAGAAGCTTCAGCCAGTTACAACAGTACGATCAAAAACGCGGACCTGGCTCCCTCTGAACAGGCAAAAACGGATATATATGCCAAAGATGCAAATGGTAAGCCATACTCGCCGGGGTGGTTCATCCTGAACCTGAAAGCTTCATACCAAATAACAGGGAACCTGCTGATCACAACGGGATGGGAAAATATAACCAATCAAAGATACCGCCCCTATTCATCCGGTATAGTTGCTCCAGGTAGTAATTTTATAATTGGTTTAAGAGCCAGTTTGCTTTAATGGTCAATAAACAAATATTTGCCAGGAACTGCATCATTGTACAGTTATTCTTTTCCAGAAAAAGGGATATTCAATTTTATAAATTATTAACAACCAATACATTATATCCTTTTTTTCATTTTCAAATTTATTACAAACTGTTTTAATTCCTTTTTTTGCAAAGCCCCTTTAAAAAATGGATATCCACCAAAATATTTAATTCCGCACACTGCCTTTTAAAAGCAGCAAAATTGCAAATGATTTTGTCTATATTTAAGGGTAAATTAAGCACAAATATGACGGAAGAGCTCATGCTGAACGGTTGTTTGCGGAATAATGCAGGTGCACAGGAGGCATTATATGACCGTTTTAGTCCCAGGATGCTGGGCGTTTGCTACCGTTATGCAAAGAACCGGGAAGATGCAGAAGATATGTTGCAGGAAGGATTTATTAAAGTATTTACGCAAATACACCAGTACCGGAATGAAGGTGCGCTGGAAGGATGGATCAGGCGCATCATTGTTCATACCTGCATTAATATTCTGAAGAAAAATAAAAAATTCTCCGACAGTGTGGACATTGCCCATGCACACAGCATTCATGTAAGGGAAGAAATGATCCCGTCGATCATGCAGGCAAAACAGGTTGTTGAATGTATCCGGGCGCTGCCCTTGGGTTACAAAACCGTTTTAAACCTGTATGCCATTGAAGGTTATTCGCACAAAGAGATCGCCTTCATGCTCGACATTGAGGAAAGTACCAGCCGCAGCCAGTACACACGTGCAAAAGCAATGCTGGAGGAAATTTTGATCAGGAAAAAGATCATTCAAAAACCAGTTAAAAAGACAAACTTTTTTGGAGCAGTTTCACCAGGTTAGGTCTGTATAAAACAAACCTGATATTGGCATTACCAAATACTATTATGTTTTTGTAAAATGATGGAAAAAGAATACTATACCGGCGAATTTGAGCAATTTGTAAAGGAAAGGGCTGACCAGTTCAGCATGTATCCTTCCAAAAGGGTGTGGCACAGTATTTACAACAACCTGCACCCCAGCCGCAGGTGGCCTTCTGTGTTCATGAGCCTGTTCCTGGTATCTTCCCTCATGCTGATCGGCTATTTACATACCGGTGAAAACAGCATAAGCCCCCAAATTAACAATCATATACAAGTAAACAAAACTGAAGAAATACAGACCAAACAAACCGAAAGCAACCAAAAACAAATTGCTGCAATTCCTAAAAAACAAAAACAGGCAATTTCCTATTTTGACAATGCCTTTGCGGATGTGATCACCAATGAAACTGATTTCTATAATTACACCATTGTAAAAAGCAACCGGCCAACATATATTTTCAGCCTTGCTGCTGATCATTCAAAAGTTACAGCAGATAAAATACCAGCAGACAATAACAGCAATGGTATTTTACAGTCGATGGATCTGTATATTAAATCGGGTAAGATCTTTACTGATATTGCCGTTACGGGTAAAAAGAATAAGCCCGGCAGTGATAAATCAACTGCTTCAATCAATACCGGCATGGATAAATCAACCGCCGGGGATGAATTAAATTCCGACTTGCCAGGCGAAAAAACATCCTCATTGGGAATCAACAACTACAACACCCTGAAGCCTGATCAGCCCCAGGTAACCGGAGGAGTTAAACCCGAGAACACTGTGATCAATGCTGCTGAGGACAAAACAGCACCGGCAACAGCAGAAAAAGCCTGGATAGAAAATTTTGCTTTTCACAATAAACCTTCAGCCAATAAATGGAAGGGGCGCCTGGGTTACCAGTTTTATGTGACCCCTGCAGTGAATTACCGTAAATTAAGTTCCCAGACAAAGGGATCCACATCAGCTTTTGCCACGGCGGACATCAACAATGTGATCAGCCAAAAACCCGGTTTCGGTTTTGAAGCAGGTGCCGGCTTAACGTATTCCATCGCAAAAAAATTACAGTTAAAAGCAGGGTTACAGTTTAATTATACCAATTACAACATTGATGCTGATAAAACCAGCCACCCGATCATCACCACCATTTTATTAAACGATCCCAGTACCGGTTATTCGTATGCAGCCGCGAGGACTTCTACAACCGCCAACATATATAACAGTAATGCTTTGCAACCGGTAACACTGCATAACAGAACCTACCAGGTATCACTGCCGGTTGGGCTTGCCTATAAACTGTCGAGCAAGAATAATGTAGATTGGTTTGCCGGGGCTTCCGTGCAGCCTACTTATGTTTTTGGAGGCAATGCACACCTCATTTCATCTGACCTGAAAAGTTATGTTTCTGACCCTTCTTCCATCAGTACCTGGAACCTGAACCTGGGTTTTGAAACCTATATGAATTTTAAACTTGGCGGTTACCAGCTCCAGGTAGGGCCACAGGTGAGGTACCAGGTTTATTCAACCTATCGGAAAAATGTGGCCTTAATTGAAAAACCATACGCAGTAGGTTTTAAATTAGGCCTGTCAAAAGGATTTTAAAGGATTTATTGGATAACAATACCTAAAGCAGCAATACATGGATCGTATTGCTGCTTTTTTTATAAATGTGATATGTCGTTTTTTTATGCCGCCCATTCCATTTAAATTTGAAAAATGAAAATACTTTTCCCGCTTACCGCTTTGCTGCTGATCATACTTTCCTGCAATAATGCCGGGGATACCAGGACCGAGGACAAAAAAGCCGGAACAGAAAAAAAGCAAAATTTTTTCCCGGTCACTTCTTTTCTCAAAGGAGAAATATTTAACCTTAAAAAAAACGGTGTCAATCCTTTAAAATATACTACGGTAAATGACCGTACAGACTCAGCATGGTTAAAGATCGAGGAGATCGATGATGCGGTAAAGGAATTTTTACTGCCCGAAATTGACACAGCGAATTTAACCGCATACTTTACCGAAAAAAGTTTTTTTGACCAGACAATAAATGCCGTGACCTTAACCTACGAAGCTGCCGGGGCTTTACCTGATTCCATAAAACTGTTAAATTGGGATGTGTACATTGACCCCGCTGCCAACAAGGTAAAAAGGATCTACCTGGTTAAACAGCTGGATCAAGAAACGGTACTTCAATTGACCTGGGTAACCGGCAAATGGTGTAAAATAACCACCATATTAACGGATGAAAAAGGGGGATCAACAGTTAAAAAAGAAGAAACGATCACCTGGGATTTTTAAACAGTAATGACACAACAGGAATTTTCAGCAATCGCCCCAACCATTCCCACACAGCCGGGTATTTATAAATATTATGACCAGGCCAATGAATTGCTGTATGTAGGCAAGGCAAAACATTTACGCAAAAGGGTAAGTTCCTATTTTTCAAAAACATTTACCACCTATAAAACGCATGAGCTTGTTCAGCGCATCCATCATATTGAATTTACGATCGTCAATAATGAGCAGGATGCCTTCCTGCTGGAAAATACGCTCATCAAGGAATTTCAGCCACGCTTCAACATCAGCCTGAAAGACGGAAAAACCTATCCCTATATTGTGATCAAGAATGAACCGTTTCCCCGTGTTTTTTTTACCCGCAGGAAAATCAAAGACGGTTCCCTGTACCTGGGTCCATATACCTCCGTTGAAAAAGTAAGGGAGTTGCTGGATTTCATCAAGCAGACGATCCTGCTGCGTACCTGCAAACTGAATTTATCTGAATCCAATATCAGGAAAGGGAAATTCAAGGTATGCCTCGAATATCACCTGGGCAACTGCAAGGGCCCCTGCGAAGGGTTACAATCTGCTGAAGATTATAATGAAGGGCTGGAACAACTGGTTAACCTGTTAAAAGGAAACCTTGCACCCGTTATCCGGAATTTTAAAAAGGAAATGAATGAGCATGTTAAAAAAATGGAGTTTGAAAAAGCAGCTCAATATAAAAGTAAGATCGAACACCTGAAAAGCTACCAGGCAAGATCAGCAGTTGTGAATACACGCATGGGAACTGTTGATGTATTTTCGATACTGGAAGACGGTGACATGGCTTATGTAAATTACCTGGCCGTTAATGCCGGTACCATTGTACAAACCAAAACCATCATGCTCGAAAAAAAGCTGGAAGAAACAGCTGCAGAAGTACTGGCTTTTGCTGCTGCACAGATCAGGGCAGGTTTTGGCAGTACCACCAAAGAAATGATCGTTCCCTTTGCCATTGATTTTCCCGAAGCCGGCATCATACTCACCATTCCCAAAAGCGGTGACCGAAAAAAACTGCTCGACCTTTCCCAAAAAAATGTGAACCATTTCAGGGAAGAACTGAAGAAAAAGAAAATGCTGAGGCTGGAAGAAAAAACAGCGGAAGAGAAAATGCATGTTTTACATCAATTGCAGAAAGACCTGCAGTTGCCTGCCCTGCCCCTGCACATTGAGTGTTTCGACAACTCCAATTTACAGGGCAGTTACCCGGTATCGGCAGTGGTTTGCTTTAAAAACGGCGAACCCAGTAAAGCCGAATACCGGCGGTTTAAAGTTAAAACAGTTGTGGGCATCAATGATTTTGCATCCATGACTGAAGTGGTACACCGGCGTTACAAACGGTTGCTGAATGAAAACCAGCCGTTGCCCCAGCTGATCATTATTGATGGAGGAAAGGGGCAGTTAAGCGCTGCCATGCAAAGTGTAAATCTGCTGAGGGGTCATGACGGTTATAAACCGTCAGATCCCTTTAAAAATACTGCTGTTATCGGGCTTGCAAAAAATGAAGAGGAGATCTTTTTCCCGGGCGATACACAATCGTTTAAATTACCCTGGGACAGTGAAAGCCTGAAACTGATCCGCCGCATAAGGGATGAAGTGCATAATTATGGCATAACCTATCACCGTAACCTCCGCAGCAAAGGCACATTTGTAAATGAACTGGAACAGGTAAAGGGTATTGGTAAAGCAACGATTGACCAGTTGCTTAAAAAATATAAATCGGTTAAAAATATTAAAATGCAATCTGTTGATGAGCTGGCTGAAGTTATTGGCAAGGCAAAAGCGGATCTGCTGGTAACCTATTTTAAGCCGTGATACAAAGACCTGTGAGCCATCCGCCGCGGCGGATGGCTCACAGGTCTTTGTTCAAAAAAAAAGGGGCCTGAATAGAAATTCAGCCCCGTTTAAAATCCAATATCCTATGAAAAACCAAGACGAAGGTAACTATTCAGTAAATGATAACCAATACCCTAAAGTGGGTATATTCATAATTAAAACAGAATATTTACAAATGATAATGATCATATAACAAATGAAAAGCCTCCGATATAGATCAGAGGCTTTCAATTAGTTTATTTAGAATGATCTTAATACGACCAAAGATCCTGTTCGTAGTTAAAGATCTTTTCCTTTATGTTTTCACCTTCCAGTAACTGCAGGATACCTTTATCCTTCAGCCCTGGATATTGATCAATGAACCTGTCATAAGGATTGTCGATGGTGCTCTTAATGATACGGCCATAGAACATGCGGCTTTCAAAAAGATCTTCCCAGCTCATGCGTGCACCGTAGTTCTTACCATTGTATACATCATATTTTGAGAAAACAGGCCTCATATCGGGATAGTAAACCCAGAATAATTCCTGTGTACCCACAAACTGGTTGGTCTGTGCAGTGTATACATTCATAACCGGTGCTATTCCCAGTATCCTCCAGAATAAACGGGAGCTTTCCTTATCAAAAATAACCTCTTCCTTGATCCTGAATTTATAGAATGAATCCAGAACAATATCACGGGATTCTTCCTTATAACCTGAAATATTACCAACTGAATCATAGATGGGGTAAACCACCGGCTCACCAGCCATTTTTTTAACAATGTCTACTTTAGTCATTGGTGTGGTAAACCTGTCGTCGATCGGGTCAAAAACAGTTACCAGGCTATCCTGTATTGCTTTGAATAAAATGGATATAAACCTTTGGTTACCGTTGTTTTCATCAGCTGCATATTTGAATGGCAGGTTGATCTTTTCACGGGTATCGATCTCTCTCCAGATCTTGTGACGGTACATGGCATCATCAGCCCTTAAATTTTCATAAGGCAATGGTGTCCTGTCTTTCAGCATAGTAGTTTCCACTGCTTCATCGGGCCTTAATGATTTTTTTACGGTTGGTACCGGTAAGCTGTCATTAATTTTCGGAGGAGGTGGGGGTGGCGCAGCAACAACAGCAGTCGTATCCACAACAGGAGCCGTAGGCTGAATTTTAGCCTTCGTTTTAGAAGCCGTTGTTTTTTTGGTACTGGCCCGCTTGGTTGATGTACGTTTCTTTTTGGTTTGCGCATCAACGCTGTTAACAAAAATGCCTAAGCAAACTGCCAGCAAAAAATATTTAAAATACTGCTTTTTCATAGCTTTTTATTTTTACTACTAGAATAATGAGAATCCCGGAGGGTTTTGAATTGTTCTTGGTTGCCCGTCGGGTCCTACTACACGGATATTATCAAAAATAACGGTTGAGCCCGGTGCCAGTGTTTTCATATACTCGGCTGCGGGTGCAAGGCTTCCGCTGCTCAACGAAACCTGCTTCACGTTCCTGTCGCCCGGGTTTGTAAAGTAAACTGTGGCGCCTGTTACGCTGAACCTGGCTTCAAAATCAAAATTTTCAAGATCGGCACGAACAAACTGCTGGCCCCTGAAAACAACAGCCTGCATTTTACCGCCGCCGCTTGGTCCAACTTTAATGACCGGATCAGGAATCCGCTTAACCCGGAAAGGGAAGGTAGTTGATTTACCATCAGCAGTAACTGTAATTTTACAATCACCGATTGAAGTAACTTTTACGACACGCTTGGAACCGGCACCGGAAATGGTAGCTCCACCGCCGGAGATCGTCACATTGGTTTTATCCCAACCGGTAGTAGAACCAATGGTTACCGGGTTGTCAACACCAATATAAAATACGTTCATCTTATCAAGCATTACCGCGGCACCGCCCGGTGTACCCACTGTATATTCGATATCTTTTTCAAGCCTGTCGGGTGTACCATCGGGTTTGGTATAAGTAATGACAACATGTACTTTTTTCTGTCCACCGCCTGAAACGTTGAATTTCTTTTCGGCAACACCGTTTTCGTTCAATGCAGTTGTTACACCATCAATAGTGATAACAGGTTTTGCAGCATCATTAAATGCACCAACACCTGCAGTAACGATCATTTCCTCTCCCGGCATCAGGTATGTTGAATTGCTTGCTGCAATGGGTTCAAACTTATCATAAATAAGTTTTACCGCACCGATCTGGTTATGACAATAAGTAATAACCTGGTTTTCGGCATTTTTAATATTATTCTGAAACTTGCTTAAAATGGTCAACGCAGCAACGGTAGGCGTCATGTGAAAATAGGTTGACGTAAAATCCTTTGATTTGCCGATCTGGTTACCACCGGGCACCTGGGTTGATACCGGAAAATTAGATTCAAACTCTTTGGCGATGGCCGGATCTATACCCAGCATTGCCTTTTTGTAATCATTCAATTTTTGTTCCAGTTCTTTACCTTTTCCATTGGTTTCAAAAAGGCGGGTTGATGCATCCAGGTTGTCTTCTTTAAAATCTTCAACCTGTACACCATCCTTTTCTTTCATGGTGAGGTCTGCCGATTTTTTCAGATCCAGTTTCAGGCCATCAATATAGGAAGATAAGGCAACTGATAATTTTTTTGCTTCGTCTGCCTTTGGCGCCCAAATTTTTGCTTTTTCAGCCGATTGGGGATCAGCCAGTTTATCTGCCAGCGACTTATACAAAACATCATTGGATTTATTGATGCTTATTGTAGAATTCATCAGACTTTTATCCACCGTTTTAAAGGCTTCCAAAATCTCGGCAGAAACATTCAGTGCCAGGATAGCTGTCAACACCAAATACATAATGTTGATCATCTTTTGCCGGGGCTCTCTAGGTAAAGCCATAATCTTTTATATTTACGATTGTTTAGTTTAAAATGGTTTTATTCACTGTGTTGGTCTTTTAATGCGGAAAGCATTAACGTCCCGTCTGCATGGCACTCAACATATTGCCATAAACTGCGTTCAGTTTACCCAGGTTATTGGCCAGTGCACCGATCTGCGTTTTGGCTTTTTCGGCATCTTCAACAGTACCCATCATGGTTGTGCTGGCTTCGGCCAGTTTGCCGTAGAACGTATTCAATGATTTCAGGTGATTATTGCTCTCCTTCAATTCAAGCTCGTAAATGGTATTTAATGAACCAAGGTTTTTGGTCAAAACCTGAACCTGCTCATGAAAACCTTTTGCACTGTCTGCCGCATTGCTGAAACTACCCATAGTAGCTGCACTGCTGGCGAAAGCTGTGGTCATATTTCCCAAAGCGGTAGTCGCTTCCTTGGTTTTATTGTTCAGGTCACCGGTAGATTTTACAACATCCCCGATCTCATGCATATTGCCCACGGTGCTTTGTAATTTTTGAAAACCTTCTCCTAATTTTTTCAGGTTTGTAGGTGTTATATCAGCCTGCTGCAGCATTTTATCCATCGACTCCAGGGAAGGATTTTCAACTACATCTGTTTGTTCATCTTCCGGATGGTGCTTTGGTTTAACCCACTCAATTCCGGCGTATACCAGGAAGATCGCTGTTTCCGTCCACATTCCAATGGTTAACATCATATCAGCAAAAGGCTGGTGCGTAAGTTTAGCCCATGCAGCGAAAATGATAACAGCAGCTCCGGCACTTACCAAAACATCGATCAAGGTTAAAAAGGTTCTTTTGTTGTGAGGCATGATTTAAAAATTTAGAGTTTTAATTGGAGGTTATTTAAAGTTTAATTACACATAATAATAAAGTACCTGTGTACTTTTTCAGGTACCCTCAATTATAGATTTGGTTTTGAAATGGTTTATTTTTTCTTGCCCTTTTTCTGGGCAGGAGGTAAATCAATTACACAACGAAAGCCTATATATGATTTTGCGGTATCCTGGTATTCATAAGCACGGGTGCCCGTTCTTAAGTAATAGCCAACATCTTTCCAGCTTCCGCCACGCAATACCTTACGTTTATCGCGGGGCTTGTCGGTTTCTTTGGCATTATACCTGATATCAGGGTTCATGTCGTGCTGGAAATTATAAGCGCCTTCATAAAATAATGATGAGGTCCATTCGGCCACATTACCTGCCATATTATATAACCCAAAATCATTTGGCCAGTAAGCATCGGCACGTACGGTATAAAATCCGCCGTCTTCAGGGTAATTTCCCCTGCCTGGTTTAAAATTAGCCAGCAGGCAACCTTTTTTATTCCTCAGGTAATAACCGCCCCATGGATAATCTGCCTGTGAACGACCGCCCCTTGCGGCATATTCCCATTCAGCTTCTGTGGGTAACCTGAAATCAGATTCAGCAGTTTTTTTCTTCGACTCCAGGAAGGCATTCAGGTAATGGGTTCTCCATTCGCAAAATGCTGTAGCCTGTTTCCAGCTTACACCTACAACAGGATAATTTCCAAATGCAGGGTGGCTGAAATATTTTTTGGCCATGGGCTCATTGTAGGAATATGCAAAATCCCTTACCCAGCATAATGAATCGGGGTAAACAGGAATTGATTTTTTGACGATGAATTTTGAACGTGGGATGGTAGCATCTTTATTTTGTGATGCAGCCTTATAATCAAATATTTCTGACTGGTACACGATCTTGGTAGCATCAATTTCCTTTTTTCCAAAAAGCCTGTTATCCGGAGTAACAATGATGGCATCCACTTTTTCCATGGTTGCTTTATCACTCCATTTGATCTTATTGGCTTTTGACCAGTCGATGTACTCGTTGCCGTCGGTACCCTGTTTTACCAGGCCCATAAGTTTGGCGCCGATAGAATCCCTGACCCAATTGGTAAACTGGCGGTATTCATTATTGGTTATTTCAGTGGCATCCATCCAGAATCCACTGATAGATACAGCTTTGTTACGTGCAGTTAATGCATAACTCATATCCTCGTCACTTGACCCCATATGAAAAGTTCCAGGCGGGATGTACACCATGCCCGGAGGCTTGGGAAGACTCCACTTGGCAGTAGGCGCAACGCCTATCAACTGGCCCTTATCGGTTGCATATCCGCCGCCAGATTTACTGCCAGATTTCTTACAACTGGTAGATAACGTAGTTATAGCTGTTACAGCTACAAGATAGAATAGCCTTTTCTTCATTGTATTTAACTTTGAGGGTATTGGGCAAATGTAATGATTATTTTGATTTCTCATCATTTTATGGTTGATTGAATTATAATTTAATAACCAAAAGATTTAACCCCGAAAAATGTAAACGAAACTAATATGCAAATATTGTGTTTACGGGTTTCAATCTTGATAGAGTTTACAGCGATAAATTGTAAACTTTTGACCGTATTATGTATTTGCTGCCTGCTTATCCAATCCTTTGATCATTGCTGCCGTAATTTCGAATGTTTTTATTTATCGGCAAAAAAATTGCTGCATTTTCTTTTCAACATTTATTTGTAACCCTTATTGGCACCTGCTTTTCAGCTATAATCCGTATAATGGCTTCAGCAGTTAAAGACTCCTTTTTTATCCGGGCAACAGCAGAAAACCCCGTTCAGTTTCAATGTTAATGCTCCCCGGTTATAGTAAAAACACGGCGTATGCCTTCAAATGGTGCTGTGTAATTTAAATGAAATCATGCCTGTACTGCTTAAAAATGATCGGTTTTAGTTGCCCTCGTTTATTGATTAACGGATGTTAAAGAAATCATAAAATATTTTAAGTACCGTCGAATAAAGTCTACAAGGGCCTTCTGTTGCTTATGATACAGTTAAAAATGTGGATAAAACTTCATTGTCCCGGTTTTTAAGTCCTGCATTTTTTAGCCGGAACGTACCGGTCTGCATTTTTTAAACAGGAGTTGAATACGAAACTGATCCGGGGAAACCGGGGGTTAAGGATACTATTTCTTTTTAAGGGAGGACAGGTAAATTTCCAGGGCGCTTACCATACTCGGGGCCTGGGGTTGCGGGGCTTTGATATCCAGTACAAGGCCTGCTTCTTCAGCCGCTTTAAAAGTATTGGCGCCAAAAGCCCCTATTGTAGTACCGTTTTGTTTGAATTTTGGAAAATTTTCCAGCAGGCTTTTTACACCACCCGGGGTAAAAAAACAAATGAGATCGTAATTCCTGGCCATCACTTCCGTAATATCATTGCTGATGATCCGGTACAGTACAGGGGTTGCATGTTCGCAATGATGCAATTTGAGCCAGTTGGTTATCTCACTGTCAAAAGATTCAGAACAGGGATACAGGAATTTCTCGTTGTCTTTATGCTTATTGATCACATCAAATAAACATTTATTGGTTCCATCGGCACTGTAAAAAACCTTTCTTTTACGGTACAGGATGAATTTTTGCAGGTAAAGAGCTACTGCTTCCGTTATACAGAAATACTTGGTTTCCTGTGAGATGCTCACTTTCATTTCGTCGCATATACGGAAAAAATGGTCAATCGCATTGCGGCTGGTGAATATTACAGCAGAAAAACTGGCAATGTCAATCTTTTGTTTACGGAAGTCCTTTGCAGGGATTCCTTCAACAACAATAAACGGGTGAAAATCGAGGGTCAGGCTGTATTTCTTTGCCAATTCAAAATAGGGCGACTTATCGCCATCCGGCTTTGGTTGGGTAATGAGTACTTTTTTTACCGCTTTTAATGAGGTAACAGCCTGTGTTGAACCGTTTGTAACCATAATAAGTCTGCAATGGTTCTGCAAAATTAAAGGATTTTACTCAAATAAACCATTAAGCCCTTGTAAATCAATAATAGGGGCAGTAATTCTATACCGGCTATATACAGCAAAAAATGAAACCTGCTGATTTTTAACTGGTTTTGCAAAAGCCCATAAGACCGGAAATAACGCAGTAATAAAAATATGCCTATACACATCAGGGAAATAATGACCCCTGTTTTTACAATGGGCCTGTCGGAAAAGGATAATATTATGATAAAGGGCACTAAAAAAATTCCAATGATCTTATTGATCAGGAAAATGATGAAAATATAAGTATTGGTTGCCTCATTCAGCCCTGAAACCCAACCTGTAAATTTTAAGGTGCAGAATTTTAAAAAGTAAATGATACCCAGCAATGCAATGGATGACAGGATCAGTGCCAGGCTATTTCCAGGAGATATAACCTCAAAATAATTTAAAAGTACATACACATAAATTCCCCCGCTGATCACAAAGAAAAGGTTAAACAACAGGGAGGGTAATTTGGCCTGCAACAACTGGTCGGTTAACTGGCTTTGCCTGAGCGAGGTGTTGAAAAATACCCTGAAGAGATTTGTAAAATAACGGCTGTAAAAATATTTTAAAAAAGCAAGCAGTAAAACAATGCCCGTGATCCCATAAAAAAAATTATCTTTTGTTTGCCGGCTTTTTGCCTTCACCGCCAGTGAAACCGGCTCAGCATCAGTATTCAGCAGTTTATTTTTAATTGAAAAAGGCGGTTTTTCAGTAAAGTTCCGGCTCAAAGTGTCAGCTGTGACCGGTACCGGCTGCATCGTTAAAGAATCTTTTTGCGCAATAACTGAATCACCATTTTGTGCAAACAAAGATGCAGCACTCACGATCAAACCAAACACAAGAAGAAAAAATGACTTCAATACCTTAATTATTTGCAGCAAAAATAATGATTCAATGCCTGGTTAAACAACCTTTTTAACATTCGATGAATTGGATGCTTTGTTATACCTTAATTAGCCCTGTCATTTACTAAAAAATTCAAACCGGTGTATTGCCCGGTTGCTTAAAAGTAATTGACATACCCAAAATGGATCTTGGATGCCTCCCGCAGGTTCAGCTTTACATCATTTCGTTTTCCGGCAGCATAACTGATATTCAATAACCCGAATTTAGTTTCAAAAGCCATGCCCAGCCCGATCCCGATAAAGTTGTTGTTGAGGTTTACAGACTGGTATTTATTTTTCACCAGCCCGCCGTCTGCAAATCCAAAAATGAATGAATTGAGTGCAAGCCTGTAGCGGTACTCGGCCGTTAATACCGCATACTGTGTTGCATAAATGCTTTCTTCACTAAACCCCCGCAGCAGTCTATACCCGCCGATCTGGAACAGTTCATTCCGGAAAGTGCTGGGGCTTATGAACAATCCTCCCTGTACTGCTGCTTTTACGGTTGCCTGCTTACCAACCGGAAAATAATGAGCTGCGCCCAGTTTTACCCTGAATTGGTAGGACCTTGCCTTAACTGAATCGTATAAACCGGCATAATTAAAAACCGGGTCCTGCAGGGCCAGTATCTCGTTATTCTTTTTAATATTTTTCACACCCACGGCTGCCGTTATCTTTAATTCGTTCCCGGTACGGGGATTTAAACGGTAATCGGTTTTGTTCCATTCATAATCGAGGCCCACATTGATGGCGGTAACATCAATATTTGGGGGAAGTTTTTTGGTTGCCTTTACCAGGTTGGTATCTACACCGGTACCCAGTAAAAAACTATTCTGCCATTGCACAAATACTTTTCCCGATTGGTTTGCCGATAACAAATACTGCAGCCCGGCCAGTGCATTCACCTGAATGAATGTTGAATCTTTTTTAAACAGGTCAAAATAAAAGTCGAACCCGAATGCAGAATTGAAAATATAAGGCTGCTGGTATCCCAGGTTAAGCCTCGGCGATTTTGGCTGCAACTGCTGCCACTTGAATAAAATGTTTTCGCCATTGTTGAGTGCATTTTTCAGGTCGAGGTTTACATCAGCAGTAAGCTGCAGCTTACCCGACTGGTCTGTGCTGGGTAAAAAGCCAATTAAAAAATTGGCCTGGCTGCTTTTTTTAGGCGCCAGGTATAGATTGAGGATCGAGCCTGTACCCAGCATGGTCATATCATTGGGCTGCAATTCCTGCAAATAAGGAAGTTCCAGCATCTTTTTGGTTACCTGTTCCAGTTTTTCTTTATTGTATAAACTGCCATTTGGGATCCCTAAATAGTGCTGAAGGAACTTAGGTGAAATTTTTGCCTTTCCCAAAACACGGATACTGTCGATATGATACAAGGGCCCCTTATTGGCGCTTAAAATGGCTTCCATTTTATCGTCATCAAGCCTGATACTGTCTAAAAAAACGGAAGCAAATGGATATCCGTTCTTTTCATAATAATTCAAAACCCGGTCCTGCAGGGCCCGCAATTGCTGAATATTGAGCAGTTTTCCGCTGTAATCCTTTTCCCTGAAACGGCTTTCGTCCAGGGCAGCTTTTTCAATCCCTGACGGCATTAGTTTTATCCATTGGTATTGTTTGCCCAAAAATAAATGGACCGTTGTTGCATTGTCTGTTTCAAAAACGCTGTCAACCGAAGCAGTAGGATAACCTTTTGAACTTAATAAAGTGGTTAAGCCCTGAATATACGCACTGCACAAAGCCTGGCTTGTAAAACCCGGTTCCAGTTTCAAAGGCTGCCGGTTAAAGGAACTATCTTTGTCAACCAACTGAATGTGTAAACGGTGAAGCGGTGTTTTGGTGGATTGTGCGGTTGCAGCAACAGCAGTTAATAAAATACCGGTAAACAGCCATACCGGAAACAATATTTTACAACATATTAATTTAACAGGAGCCATTCGTAATCAAATCTAAAATATTATCCCGATACTTATCGGGACTAAAAACAAAAATCTTTGCCGGGTATTTACATCCATATTCCTTTTTGCAGGCAGGCCTGTCATTATTGTAACTTTCATTTTTCCACTTCACTGGGGCAAAAAGAAAAAATGATAGATGCCATTGTACAGGAAATCGCTATATCCCCTGCCCTGCAGCAGGAGAAAGGTGAATCATGGGTTTCATCGAAAAATCCTGAAGAAATTATTTCCACACTGTATTTTGGCGGTGGTACGCCGAGTATTTTACAAATTGAAGAATTAAAAAAGATCTTTGAAGCATTACACAAACGTTTTGTTTTCAGCAACGATATTGAAATAACGCTGGAAGCAAACCCGGATGATATTACCGGGCATAAACTGCAGGCATGGAAGGCCATGGGCATCAACAGGCTGAGCGTTGGCATACAAAGTTTTTCAGATGAAGAATTGATATGGATGAACAGGGCCCACACCGCGGCAGAGTCAATTGCCTGCATTGACCTGATACAGGCATCCGGTTTTACAAATTATTCAGTTGACCTGATCTATGGCTCTCCCGTTTTAACTGACGAAGACTGGATGCGCAATGTGGACCTTGTCATTGAAAAAAATATCCCGCATATTTCAGGTTATGCGTTAACGGTAGAACCTAAAACTGCCCTGGACAAAATGATCGCCCAACACAAGAAAGAAAATACAGACCCGGAAAAACAGGCCCGCCAGTTTTTATCATTCATGAACCGGATGGAAGCTGCCGGCTATGAACATTACGAGATCAGCAATTTTGCCAGGCCCGGTTACCGGAGCAGACACAACAGCAGCTACTGGTCGGGCGAAAAATATTATGCATTTGGACCCGCCGCACATGCATTCAACGGCAAGAGCAGGCGATGGAACATTTCCAACAACAGTGCCTATATTCAGTCGCTGCAAAAAGGCATCATCCCCTTTGAAGAGGAAATACTGACGGTCACACAGCAACTGAATGAATATATCATGACCTCATTGAGAACCATGGAAGGGCTGGACCTGGATCATATCAGTACAACATTTGGCATTGATAAAACCAAAAGGATCATGGCAGCAGCAGGGAAATATGAAAGCACCGGGAAATTGATCACGGTATCCCGTAACCTGGTTTTGACCAAAGAAGGGAAATTATTTGCTGATGGAATTGCTGCCGACCTGTTTTTTTGAGCGGATCTGATGCTTCCGTAAATAGCTTACAAGTTCTGCCAGGGACAGGCAAAGCACCATAAAGATCAGGGCTGCAGTGCCGATATTTGAAAAGGAGAAAGGCATGTTTTTGTTTTCTGACCTAAAGTTAACCCATTTTTAAACCAATGCCTGCTCAATTCTGTTAAATCCTTCGGCAGCGGGCAGGTTTTCCCATAAAATTTTATAAACGGTATCAGCAATGGGCATATCGGCCGTCATTTTACGGTTAATGATGTGCATGCATTTACTGGCGTTGTACCCCTCGGCAACCATACTCATTTCCAGTTGTGCCCCTTTTACCGAGTACCCTTTGCCGATCATATTGCCAAAGGCCCGGTTCCGGCTGTGCATGGAGTAACAGGTAACCAGCAGGTCGCCCAGGTAAACAGAAGCAGCATAATTGGCGGGCTTATGATCTGCTGCAGGATTGCGCGTGTCGGTATGCCCCACTTCTATGTTCTTGATGCCGGCCTTCTTTAAAAATCCGGCCATTTCATCCGCACAATTGGCAATAAAAACGCTTAAAAAATTATCGCCGTAATCAAGCCCGTGGGCAATGCCCGAGCCAACTGCATAAATATTCTTTAAAACGGCCGCATACTGTACACCGTAGATATCATCATTTTCCACCGTGTTGATATATTTGGTGGTAAAACAGGATGCAATTTCATGTGTTGTTTTTTTATCGATGCCGGTAAAAGTGAGGTATGATAATTTTTCGGACGCTACTTCTTCGGCATGGCAGGGGCCCAGCACAGCAAAATAATCGGCCAGTTCCACATTGAATTCATTTTTAAGATATTCATTCAGCAATAAATTGGATTCCGGCAGGATCCCTTTTATGGCCGAGATGACCTTTTTCCCGGCAAAGATATTTTTATCCAGGTCGCGTAAAGCAATATGTACATAGGCCGACGGAATAACAATGACAATACAATCACTGCTGGCAATAACGGCAGCAGGGTCGGTAGTGAGTTTTAATTTCGAGGTATCAAAATGTGCAGCAGGCAAATACTGCGGGTTGTGGTGCCGTTCCTGTATATACTGGATATGCGCTTCACTCCGGTTCCACCAATGGATGGTATTTCCTTTGTCGGTCAGGATCTTTGCAATGGCCGTACCCCAGCTTCCGCTTCCTAAAATTCCAAAAGTCATTGTTTGTTCGTTTAAGGTTTAAGGGTTTAAGGGTTTAAAGTGATGAAAGTGAAAACGTTTTTAACCTTTAAACGATTTCAACCTTTAAACGTTTATAATCCAAGTTTATCCACTGCCAGCTGCGCTGCGATCTGGCTGGCATCTTTTTTATTAAACCCTTTTGCTTCGGCTATCAATTCACCATCTACCGTTGCGCCATTGGTA